>JAQGPB010000579.1 GCA_028293265.1 Pedosphaera sp.
TGATATTGATCCACCACGCCGCGCAGATAGGATCCCCGGTTCACCCAATCCTTTTCCTGGATGATGCCGCGGTACATGTCGGCAATGTACATCGAGCCATCGGGCGCATTCGCCAGGTTGACCGGGCGGAAATTCGGGTCGGTCGAGCGGATGAATTCCGACTGGTCATACGCATTGCGCACCCGGGTGAAACCTTCCTTGACCTCGACCTTCGCCCGGCGAATGAGCCGGCCCACCGGTTCGCCAAAAAACAGATCGCCGCGCAAATCGGCCGGCAGCCGGTCGCCGCGATAAATTTCACTGCCACACGTGGCCGTGAAATGGTTCAGGCTGTTTTGTTCTGGGCGGATGCGCACCGGACCACCTTGGAAATCCGGCAGACCAAGCAACGGCCACACCACCGGCCAGTCGGGTTCCGACTGCTCGGCGAAATTGAACGCGCCATAAACAATCGGCTCCTCGAAATTCAACGGCCCGACTTCATACCCGGCGTTCACGAACCAGAGCTTGCCAAAATCGTCCTGCGAAAGCCCCCACTGGCCCATGTTGGAAGCGGTCGGTTCGCGGATGACATTCGTCCCATGGATGCGAAGGCGATACGAGTTGACTGCCATGTAAAGCCAGTTGTCCAAGTCCCAAATCAATCCGCTCGGTTGATGCTCGACATTGCCGCCGCGCGGGCCGCCGGCGTAAAAAAGCGTCTTTGTGTCGGCAACGCCCTTGTGCTTGGTGTCGCGATAAAGCCAGATGTCGTCGGTATCGGTTTCATTGACCAGGATGCCGTCGCCCAACGGCAGGACCATGCGGGGGAGCAAAAGGTTGTCCACAAAAACGGTATGCTTGTCGTAAACGCCGTTGTGCTTGGACGACCAATGCAGGGAAATCCGGCCGGTCTTGGCGCGCTCGTTGCTGCCGTCCGCGTCGCGCATGAAACTGCGCATCTCCGCCACATACATCCGGCCATCGCCGTCGAACGCGGTCACCACCGGGTCGCTGATGAGAGGATCGCTCAGGACCAGTTCCATCTGGTAATCATCCTGAATCACGAAAGTCTTGGCCTCGTCCGCCGGGGAAAGATACCCAACCATTGGACGCTGGACGGGCGCAGTGGTCGGACCGGCAGCCAAGGCGCGGTTATCCGGCGCCATGGCCAAAACGGCCAGCAACAGTCCAGGGAAAAGACGGTATCTCATAAAGTGCCCAAGCAGGCGTATTTGGGCCAACGATGGCTCAAATCCAAAAATAAATCCAGCCTTTTAATGGCCTTCATGGAGCAAGCGACGGAGCCTGCCTTATACTTTTGAGTTATGCGGGATTTGGCGAGATTTAGCGAGAAACTCCGCACCGTTTTCGGTGCTGCCGGTCAACTGCGGGCATCGCAGGTTGAATCCATGAAAAACATGGGGGGGTGGGGCCTAAATAAGCTGAATTATCGTGAATCAGGGTGAATTAAGCTGAATTACGGGCTTTTTTGACAGGCGGCGGATGCGGCCTGGCTTTTAACCAGCCCGGATGAAATATTCTACAAACGAGGTGTGATCAAGTGTTACAAGGTGTTAATGGATTCCGGAAGCTGCAATAGAATGACAACAGCCTTGCGCCGTTTTTCTGGCACAATTCACCTGCCGCCGTTTTTCAAAGAACGACCTCCAACGCGACCATGATGATGGCATGGATTTTTTGGCAAGTCAAGAATTTTGGGGCGTTGGAATTTTTGCGCTAACATCTTTAGCCGAACAATCAGGGCGATGAAATAATCTTCACAATTTTTCAAAAGCAGCCATGCTCGCAACGCATGAAGAAAATCCTGCTTGCGTTTTTCCTGAGTTGCCTGGTCGTTTCCCTCCCGGCGCAAACCCTGCCTGAACACTATGCCCAATATGGCGAATTGATCCTGGTCAAACTGGATTCCGCGCCGTTTCCGCATCCGGACCGCGCCCAGGGCCATACTTACCAGAAACAACTTTACACCGCGGAAAAAAATTACTCGGACAACAGCGTGGCCATCTTTGTCCCCAAAGGTTTTCGCCCGACCGCGAAGGTGGATCTTGTCGTTCATTTCCACGGCTGGCGGCATCACATCGAGAACACGCTGGCGGAATATCAGTTGATCGAGCAGTTTGTGGAGAGCGGACGCAATGCGATTTTGATTGTGCCGCAAGGGCCTTATGACGCGCCGGATTCTTTTGGCGGCAAGCTGGAGGATGCGGGCGGCTTCCAGAGGTTCATGGGTGATGTGATGGACACACTTCGCCAGCAAGGTGTGATTACAAATAGTGTGCTGGGTTCCATCATTTTATCGGGGCACAGCGGGGGTTATCAGGTCATTTCGTCCATTGTGGCGCGGGGCGGGCTTTCGGAGCAGGTGAAGGAAGTGTGGCTTTTTGACGCGCTTTATGCGCGGCGGGAGCAATTCTCGGATTGGTTTCTGCATTATCCGGGACGCCGGCTGATTGACATATACACCCCGCACGGCGGGACGAAGGAGGAGAGCGAGGGTTTTATGACGTGGTTAAAGGCGCAGCAACCGCCGGTGCCGTTTCTTTCCAAAAATGAACCCGAGGTCAGCGCCAGCGACTTGCGCGACAACCACCTCATTTTCATGTACAGCGAACTGGAACACAATGACGTGGTGTTCAAGCGGCATCAATTTTGCGAATATTTGAAAACGAGCCGGCTGGGTCCGATCAAAGTGTATTCCAGTCCGAAGGCGGCGGGTGAGTGAGGAAAGCGCGGGAGGACTTGAACGTTACGGAATCTGCGGAAAGTCCAATGTTTTCATACCGTTTTATCTTGGTGCCGGTTTGGTGCCATTTTCGGCGGTCGTTTCAAGGCAGCATTACCGCCCGATAAAATTTCTTTGGCGCTCCGCTCTGGTCAAACCAAAGGAACGGCGTTGAATTAAGCAGCACCGTCGTTTCAGTTGTCCACGCGCTCATGTTTGGTGAGGACTGAATCTGATACGTGCGGCCAACCGTCCCTGTGATTTTCACCCCGGGGTAAGAGCCAATGGAGAGATTCGATGCCGGAACAATCTGCGAAGCAGGATTGAATGTGATTTGGCGGATGCGCTGGTTGCTGAAATCTGCTATAAAAATAGTTCCACCTACAAAGCAGATTCCCGCATCACCGCCCCCATCAAAACGAGCAACAGAACCAATTCCGTTTACATAGCCCCTTTGATTAAAACTCCCAGCGATGGTCGTTACATTGGTCGTCGCGCTGATTCTGCGGACAGAATCTCCAAAACAGGCAAGATATATATTTCCGAATCCATCTGTACACATGGAAGAAACAAGAAAAAACGTGGCATTTGTGCCGACGCCGTCTGAATCCGATGCGATATTCTTCCGTCCTGAAATTGTAGTAACATCCTTATTCTGAGCAATTTTGCGGACAATATTGTTACCTGAATCCCAAACGTAAATATTATCAGCAGAATCTGCTGTCAATGCCTGGGGTGTACTGAATGAGGTGAAAATCCCATTGCCATCAATTGCGCCCTGATTGCCTGAGCCTACAAACACCTCCAATACTCCATTGGTTTTATAACGGTATATTTTATTCGCGCTTGAATCGGAGACGTAAAGATTATTTAAAGAATCAACACACATGCCTCCACTTCCATTATCGCCGCCAAGCGCTGGAAGTGGAATCAGAGACGCATAACCGTTCGTGTCAATTTTCACCATCAATCCTTCGCCCGGAAAGCCCAAAAGAAAGAGATTGTTTGATCTGTCCATTGTCATGGTGACAAATAAACCAAGAGAAACATTTGTTCCATAGCCGGGGAGGCTTCCAGTGCCGCCGCCGCAATAAGACGTTACGGTACCATCCGGTGTTACCTTTCTGACTGCGTGGTTATAATAATCAAAAACAAAAAGGTTTGAGTATGTATCCGCCACAACCGATATTGGGCCGTTGAACATTGTCTGCTGACCTTGTCCGTCAAGGTACCCAGAGAACGCCGATCCGACAAAAGTTTGAACCGTCACGCCGTTTGTATCGTAATTTTGCGCGAACGCCGACAGGCAGAACGCACTGAAAACAATGACGATGAACAGTTTCATATTGTGAATAAAATTTCTGAATGAAAGTGAGTATCTGACAGCCTATTTCCCTGCGCCCCGTATTCATTTGCCGCGTTGACAAAAAATTGCGCTGTCTTGCCTCTTGTTTTCATTTTTTAAGGTTAATCCTTTCAGATTCGGGAGCGCTTATGGGTTGGGACGGTATATGGTTTCTCGGGCATTGCAATGGATTATTGAATTAGATGAGGAAGCGCGTATGCAAAATAAATACGGCAAATAGTCAGTGGAACGCCCGCCCTCACCCCGGCCCTCTCCCCCTGGAGAGGGTGAACGCAGCGCTCGCTTTGGGGAAATTTGCAGACCGTCGTTGCAGTCGCAGTTACCTGTCCATCCGGAAGAAAACAGGCATAAAAATCGTTAACTGCATGCGCCCTCGTTGCAAAAGCGGCAGAGGACTGCCGCACTCCAAGACGCTGGCGCGATGAACGGTGCCGCTTTGCAAACTCGCGGCTTATTTCTTCGCCGCCTGCACGTTGCTTTTTGAGAGCAGGAAGGCGAGGAGGTTGTTGAAATCGGCGATTGGAATCGCTTCGGAAAAATTGTCGGGCATCAGGGACGCGGTGGATTCGACGCGGCGCTCGATGTCTGTCTTTGCAACGGGGATTTCTTTGCCGGTGGCGTCCACGAAGACGATCACCGCGCCTTCTTCGCGGCGTTGCAGGCCGGCGAGGACGTCTCCGTTCTTGAGCGTCACGATGCTGTAACGGAAGGACGGGTCCACGTTGCGGCTGGGGTCGAGAATGTCCTCAATCAACCGTTCCAGGCCGCGGTTGCCGACGCCGTCCAGGTGCGGGCCCACCGCGCCGCCCTGGTTGTCCATGGAATGGCAGACCATGCAGTTCTGCGCGAATGTCTTTGCGCCCAAAACGGCGCTGGCCTTGGCCGGATCAAATTTCACCCGGCGCGCATCCAGAATTTTTTGCAGCTCCTCGTTTGCTGGCGAAAGTCCCTTGGTCAGCTTTTCCGCGCGTTCCTGATAATGCGCCGGTTTCGCGGCGGTCAGGCGTTCCTGGATCGGGCGGTTCAGCAGGAGCCGCGGTGAAATTTTTCCGCTCTCGGCCAGTTGCAGCAGCGTTTCCGCGCCCTCGTCGCTGCCGGCCAGGGCCAGCGCCATCTTCACCTGCAACCGGTCGGGCGCGACCCGCAGCGATTCGATCAAGGCCGCGCGCGCCGCCGGCAGGTTCGCCGCCGCCAATGCCTGGGCCATCTTCTCGCGCAACGCGGCGTCTTCGTCCACATTGCTGGAAACCATGCTGATCAATGAAATATGCGCCTCGGGGTTGATCGCAATCAATCCCAGCGCGGCGGCCTCGCGCACCGCCTCATCCGTTTCACGGCCCGCGAGCCATTCGGCCAGGCGCGGCTCGAGGGCGGCCACCTTGAATTCGCGCGCAATTTTTGCCACCGAAACTTTCCGGTCCTCCACCAAGCGCGGATCGCTGACCGGCCAGGGCACCACTTCCGGCTCGAGCCGGCCCATGGCCAGCCAGGCGAACGCGGTCGCATTGTCGCCGTCTTCGATTTCGAGATAAACCTTCTGCTGCTGCGCCGCCAGTTCGCCCAGGTCCCATTCAAACTTTTGCGCGACATCGTTGCGCGGCGGAAAACTTTGCTGCAAAACCTTGCCGGAATCCGCAGCGACGAGGCGCACCACATTTTTTTTCAGGTCGGGCTTGTCGGGACGGCCATTGTGTCCGGCCATCCAGAAACTGAGTTTGGCCGGTGACACAAAAGTCTGCGAACGCAGAATGCCCGTGAGTTTTTCCCCCGCCGGCATGCTGCTGATGAACCGCGCGGTTTTTTCGCCGTCCGCCGAGGCGCGCACCTGGAGCGTCCACGGATTGGCCGTGGCCTGCTTGCCGTTCAGCGGCGTGTTATGCCACGGCTGCGCTTCATCCGAAGTGCTGGACGCCAGCCGCGTCGCAATTTCCATCCCCCATTCGCGCAAACTCGCACCGGGTTGATCGCCCCGCTGCGCCATGCCTTCCTGAACCGATTGGAACAGGGTGAATTGAAAATCCACGTCGTCCTTGAACTGCTTGCGCGTGAAGTCAACGAGGTCGCCGATCTGCGACTCCGGCAGGTAACGCGCGATATGCCGCAGGTCATTGGCCGAAACTGCGCGGCTCTCCGCGTGGCTTTGAAGATGGCGCAGCAAAAAATTTGCCGATTCCGCCGTGGGCACGCCCAAGGCCACATCGGTCACGGCGCGTTCCTCAAGTTCGCCCCATTGCGCGAGCGGCAATTGCGCGAAATTGGACGACACCAGCAGATGGTCGCGCAAAGCCATGCGGATGACATGCACAAGATGCGTGTCGTTCGTCGGCGCCCAATATCGCGCATCGAGCAACGGGCGGATGTTTTCAAATTGCGGGTGCCGGCCCAGCGCATCGGCGGCGCAACGCTCCACCAACGCGTCCGGATCGTACAGCGCGGACAACAGGAGCGCGTGTTGGCTTTCGGAGAGTGTCGGCAGCTCCGACAACACCCGCATGGCATGAACGCGCAGGGCGCGGTCGTGGGCGTGCGCGGCGTCGTCCAGCGTCTTGGAATCCAGCGCTCCCAGGCGATGCAAGACCCACAGGCCGTGAATTTTCTGCCACACGTTCGCCGTGGGGCTGCGCATCATTTTCGCCACGGGCTTGGCGGCGGATTGACCGATGCGGTCGGTCAGTTCGCTCATTGCGAGCATGCGGATGGTGAGATTGTCGTTCCCAAGTTGTTGGACGAGCGCGTCTGCGGAGTCGTGGGAAAGATCGAAGTCTTGCGGCGAAGGAATTTTGGCCGGCGCATTCGTATCGTGATACGTGATGCGCCAGATGCGCCCGCGCTCGCGGTCGCGTCCCGGATGATCGAGCGGCACTTCGTAATGGCCAATGATGCGGTTGTAAAAATCGGCCACATAAATGGCGCCGTCCGGCCCCATCTGGATGTCCACCGGACGAAACCATGGATCGTCGCTGACCAAAAAATCGGGCTGCTCATGCGCGAGCCAGGTCGAGCCGTGTTCCTCCAGTGAATCCCTGTCAATGCGGCAGGTCATCACATTGCCCACAAAAATATTGCTGTGAAACGAGGGCGGGAAATTCGTCGCCGCATAGTAAACGATTCCCGCAATCGCCGTGGAACCGTGCTTGTGGCTCATCATCGGCGGCGCGAAGCCCAGCCCGTCATCCGGCTTGCCGAAGCTCGGATAGTAACCGCCGCGCAATATTTGGTAGATCGGCAGCGTTTCGCAATCCGAGGAATAAAGGTTGCCGAGCGGATCGAAGATCAGGCCGAAGGGATTCACGCGTCCCCAGGCCCATTGCTCGACGCGCGAGCCGTCCACCTTCACGCGATAGGTGTTGCCAGAATGCATGGTGATGCTGCTGCCGTCCTTGGCGGTGAGCACCGAGTCGTTGTGATAACCGTGATTCGCATACATCCAGCCGTCAAAGCCGCGCCGGAACGAGCTGGTCATTCCGTGCGTGTCCTTCTCAAAACCAAACCGGCCGAGCAACGGCTCCTTGAAGTCGGCTTGGCCGTCGTGGTTCGTGTCGTGAAAACGATATATATATGGAATGCTGTAGCCAATCGCGCCGTCGTCGTAAGGATAAATGCCGATCGGAATGTTCAACCCGTCGGCGAAGGTCGTGATCTTCCCGGCATGACCTTGGGCATCGAAATCCGACAATATTTTGATGGCGTCACGGGCGGGCTTGTCCAGCGGCGCGGGAAACGGATACTCGCGCGATTGGGTGATCCAGAGCCGGCCCTGGGAGTCGAACTGCATGTTGATCGGCTTGCCGATTTGCGGCTCGGCGGCGACGAGTTCAATTTCAAAGCCGGGCGGCAGGTGAAAGGCCTGGCGTTCCTGCTCCGGCGTGAGCGGTTCGGTTTGGCGGATGATGTCCGAAAACGGATCGCCCGGGACGTTGCGCGGCTGCGCGAATGCCGCCGGCAGACAAATTAAAATAAACAGCGCCGCTTTCATCGCGCGCTCCATCGCTCCAAATAAATAATTCATGCTGGGTCATCCTGTTATGTAACAATCTTCTGACGCATCCAAGCAAAACTTGTTCATTTGGAACGGGGAGAACTGGAAAAATTGGTTTTAACCACGGATGGACACGGATGGACACGGATTAGGCAAGGCAACGATTTGGTTTTGGCCAAAGATTGCCGGTCGAGCTGCAACCATGTGGTTTGGAGGAGCGCGGGTCGGTGACCCGCAGCAACTTGCGGACTTCAGGCGGCCCACAGTAATTCTATACGCGTTCTGATTGACGTAGCTTGCTGCGGGTCAGAGACCCGCGCTCCGGCCAAGGTTCATTTTTAATTTTGAACTTTTAATTTTTCATTCCTGAGCCACTCGCGCGCTTCTTCTTTGGTTTTCAATTCGTCCTGCAATTGTTTCTCGCGCACCTCGGCGAGGAGTTCGCCCATGCGCGGGCCGGGTTGCACGCCGAGCGCCATCAGGTCTTCGCCGGTCAGGAGCGGCGGGCGGATCTGCGGCTGCTGCTCCAGCTCTTTCGCCTGCTCGATCATGAATTCGTAATGGTCCAGCATCCGGTGCGAGCCCAGGCAATCGAGCCGGTGCAACTGGAGTTCGAGCGGAAAGGTCTCGCGCATGAGCATCCGCCGCAGCGTGGATTTGCGCATGTCGGTGACGTCCTTGAACTGCATGTGATACAAGACGGTGGTGACGATTTCCTCCGTCTGCTTGCGCGGAAATTTCAGCCGTTGCAACAATGCTTCCGCCATTTGTGCGCCGATTTTCTCGTGGCCGTAAAAGTGGATGCTGCCCGTCCGTTGGTCGCGCGAGGCGGTGACGGGTTTTGCCACGTCGTGCATCAACACCGTCCAAGGCAGCGAGGCCGACGCGTCCGACGGCAGTTGTTCCAGCATCAGGCGGACGTGATTGTAAACCGTCCCTTCCGGATGATAATCGGGCGATTGATCGCAGTGAATCATCGCGGCAATCTCCGGCAGAATTTGTTCGAGCAACCCGCTGTCGCGCAGCAAATCGAGTCCCCGCGCCGCGTGTGGCGGGCGAAACAATTTCATCAACTCCTCGCGGATGCGTTCCGCGCTGACCGTGAAGATTTTTGGCGCGTTGGCCTTCAGGGCCGCGAAGGTTGCGGTTTCAATTTGAAAATTCAATTGCGCCGCAAAACGCACTGCCCGCAGCAACCGCAGATGATCCTCGGCGAATCGCTCCTCCGGCGACCCAATGGTGCGCAGCAGCTTCGCGCGCAGGTCGGCCTCGCCGCCAACCCAATCGTGCAATTGGCCGGCGATGGGATCGTAAAAGAGGCCGTTCACCGTGAAATCGCGCCGGGCTGCGTCGGCCTGGGCATCGGCGAAGGTGACCTGTTCGGGATGACGCCCATCCTGGTAATCCGCCTCCGCGCGAAAGGTCGCCACCTGAAATTCATGGCCGTCCTCCAGCACGATGATCACGCCGAACTGACGGCCCACCGGGATAGTGCGGGGAAAAAGCGCCTCGATTTGTTCCGGCTTGGCGGAAGTGGCGATGTCATAATCCTGCGGCTCACGTCCCAGCAAATAATCGCGCACGCAACCGCCGACCCAGTACGCGGCGAACCCGGCCGTTTGCAGGCGGCGGGCTATTTTTGTGGCGGTGTTGCGCAGGGGCATGGGCGTGGTGGTTACAGCGTTAAATTGTTACAGCGTTACATCGTTGCATCGTTACAATATTATTAAATCGTTGCATCATAGGTGGGCGTCAAGTTTTGCAACGATGAAACGTTGTAACGACGCAACGCTGTAACCATCCAATTTGTCTCAGCCAAAAACCAGCTTGCATATATATACCGACGCGATTATTCCCACCACGTCCGCCACCAGGCCCGCCGGGACTGCGTGGCGCGTCCGCTTGACACTTACCGCGCCGAAATAGACCGCAAGCACATAAAACGTCGTTTCGGTGCTGCCAAAAATCGTCCCGGCCGTCCGGCTCAAAATATGGTCCGGCCCGTACTTCTGCACAATGTCGGTGAAAATCCCCAGCGTCCCGCTGCCGCTCAACGGCCGGATGATTGCCATGGGCAGCAGTTCGGGAGGGAACTGCACCACGCGCATCACCGGCGTCAGCCATTCTGTGAGCTTGTCAATCCCGCCCGCGCCGCGAAACATCCCGATCGCCACCAAAATCGCCACCAGATTTGGGATGATGCGGATGATGACTTGAAAACCTTCCTTCGCGCCCTCGACGAATTCTTCATACACCTTGATGCGCCGCACCGCCGCGTAGAGCGGGAAAAAGGAGAGCAGCAGCGGGATGGACAACGCCGAAACCACCTTGATGAAGCGTACAAACGGTCCATCCTTTTCCAGATCGAACGGCAGGTCCTTGAACTGTCCGGGCGAAACCAGCCACGAAACCATCAACCCCGCAAAGAAAATGAAGTATGCAACCAGCGCCAGCGTGCCCCACCATTCCAGCGGTTTCACCACGACCGGTTCATTGGCGCCTTCGCCCTCGCTTTTGACTTCGGCGATTTTTTCCTTCGCTTCAGTGGCGGTCACCGGCGGCAGGCGAAACATCGGCAATGTTTCCAGGAACTTGACCGCGATGATTGCCGCAATGAAGGCCACGACGGTCGCCATGAACGACGTGCCGATGATGGCCGACGGGTTCGTGGAGTGATTGACCGCCAGAATGCCGACGACCGTCACGGGGATCAGTTGAATCGAACTCGTATTAATCGCGAGGAAAGTACACATGGCGTTGGTGGCCGTGCCGGGGCGGGGATTGAGCGTCTCCAGGTCTTTCATCGCGCGAATGCCGAGCGGCGTCGCGGCGTTGGAGAGGCCGAGCATGTTCGCCGCCATGTTCATCAGCATCGAGCCCATGGCGGGATGTTCGGCGGGCACGTCGGGAAAAAGCCGCACCATGACGGGCCGCAGCCAGCGGGCGAGCAATTGCACCATGCCCGATTTTTCCGCGAGCCGCATGATTCCCAGCCACAAGGCCATGATGCCCACCAGCGGCAGCGCGATTTTCATCACCGCCGTCTCGGCCATGTTGAACGCCCCTTCCGTCACTTCCTTGATGTGGCCGGTGGCCCCGCCAATGATGACGGCGCACAAGACCAGGCCAAGCCAGATGTAGTTCAACATCGCGCAGAGCCTATCCGTTGACGCAAAAAATAGGCCAGAAAAAAGCGCTGGAACGGTGCCTCGCGCTTCGCTGAACGTGTTTGTGGAACAAACCGCCGGACTGCGCCTCTCAATTGCAGTGGATAATCATCCATACGCGGGCTTGACGCCGCGCCTGGGAAGGTGTTTACTGTGGCCGAGCTTTAACCGATCAACCATCAACTTCAAAACCATACTCCAATCGTGAAACTACTCATCACTTCAATCGTTACGGCATTCGCCCTGGTGCTTTCCGCCCGGGCCGATGATGTCACCGCCAAAATCAGCAACGTTCATCTCTGTTGCGACAAATGCGTCAAAGGCGTGGATACCGCCCTCGCCCCGGTTTCGGGCGCGAAAGCGGTCTGCGACAAGGACGCCAGCACCGTGGTGATCACCGCCCCGGATAAAGCCACCGCGCAAAAAGCCGCCGACGCCCTCATCGCCGCCGGTTATTTCGGTTCGAGCGACGACGTGAAAATTGACGCAAGCACCGGCGCCAAGGGCGAAAAAGTGCAGACCCTGAAAGTCAACGGCGTCCACCTCTGCTGCGGCAAGTGCGTGAAGGCCGTGGACAAGGCCGTCAAATCCGTCCCCGGCGTGACGGGCGAAACTGCCGCCAAGGGTGCCGAATCGTTCGAAGTTACCGGCGATTTCAACGACAAGGATGTCTTCGACGCCCTGCAAAAAGCCGGTCTCACTGGCAAAGAAGGCAAGTAATCCTCTCCTTTCACAAAACGCCCCGCGCAGCAAAGGCCACGCGGGGCGTTTTCATTTTCAATTGTTCGTAGCTCAGCACTTGCCCCAGGCGTGCATGACCTCGAAACTTTTTTTCACGTTCGGCATCGCCGGTTCAAACTCATACTCGATGATATACCATTCCGTGCCCGCCGTCGTTTCGCACAGGTTGAAAATATCCTTCCACGGCAGCTCATCATCGCCCATCACCGCGGTCGGTTCCTTTTTCGAATAAGCCTTGGCGTGAATGCTCGCCGCCCGGCCCGGATATTTGGCCAGAAAAATCATCGCGTCGCCTCCGCCCTCCATGCCGTTGCCGGTATCGAACTGCATCACGACTTCTTTTTTCGTATGGCCGAAAAACGTGTCCTCCGGCAGCTCGCCATCCAGCGGCTTGAACTCGATATTGTGATTGTGGTAACCGACGCGCATGCCGTGCGGTTTCAGTTCATCCGCCAGCCCGTTGAAAATCTCCGCCGCATCCAGCCAGCCCTGGCGCGACTTGGTATATTTGTCTGGCAAACCCGGCACGATGAGAAAGGGATTTCCGATGGTTTGATTGAATTCAATCGTTCGCGCCAAGGCGTCTCCCTGCAACGTCTCCAGACTGATGTGCGTGCCGCAACATTTCAGCCCCGTGTCAGCAAGCAATTTGCGCAGTTGCTTCGCCTCGCGCCCGTAATAACCGGCGAACTCCACGCCCTGATATCCGATCTTCGCCACCTCCGCCAGCGTGCCGTCGAGATCCTTCGCGCATTCCTTGCGCACGGAATACAATTGCAGCCCGACGGGGATTTTTTTCTTCTCCGCGGCCAGCAATTGCGCCGGCCGGGCTGCGAGGCAGGCGAGCATGCCGGCCCCGCCGAGTTTCAGGAATTCACGTTTGGACAAGGCGGGGATTTTCATGACTCTCCCAATAACCGACTGCGCCCGGCGCGTCAACCCAAGTCATTCACGCTCGCGCGGTTTGATTTCCCAAGTTACAGGAACGGTCTTGAACCGTAGGGACTGCCAGGGTGGTCGGTTTCGCAGTCATGAGCATGGCCGCCACGATTTCCTGAAATTCCGCCACGGAAAACGGCTTTTGCAACAGCCGGTTCACCGGCAATTCTCGCGCCAGACTGTCTTGCATGGAAAAAGTCGAACCGGTGATCAACAGGATCAGTTGTTCGGGCGCGCGTTGCCGCAGCACATGGGCGAACTCCATCCCGTTCATCCGCGGCATCATGTAGTCGGTGATGACGAGGTCGAATTTCGCAGGCGCGAATTTTCCCAGCGCCTCATCCACCGCCAGGCAAAGTTCCACCTGATGGCCCATGCTCAGCAGCATCTCCCGGATCAAATCCGCCACCGTGGGAGTGTCATCCATCACCAGAATTTTTTTCGAACCAACCGTCGAGTGCCGTGCCGGATCATTCATAAAAAAAGTTGTGCGGACTTCAATGAGATCGTCAGGTGCCCTGAGGGTGACAACAAGCAGCCATCTCCGCAACAACAATTCTCCGGCTTTTTGGCTGCGCCGGCTCTCCGGCATTTTTCCCACGCGGAAAGTGCCAGCCGCGATGTTCAAACTCACCGAACGCGATCGTCACGTTCACCCTCTCCTCGGGGTGACAAATCATTCCCCTGACACTTCCGCTTTTCATCCTGCTCTGCCGCAATCATTTGCCTGCCAATGTCCAGCTAGAGCCCTGAAAAAGGGGGTCAATTGCAGAAAAACGGCCCTTTTGGCGTGTAGGGAAAAAAGATTTTTTCAGGCTGCGAAAAATGCGTGTTTTTTTGAAAGCAGCAAACCCCTGCAAACATTGGCTGCGTCCGCCTTTTTTTCACAATCTTTCATCAAACAAAATAAACGTGTCAAACCTACCGTAGGTTTCATTTTTCCGTATCGGCTCTGGTAAGCTCGGTTTCATGGATACTCAAAATGGAGTATGGCGGGGTTCAGGCCGCGGGCCTGGCGGGTCGGTAGCGCCGTGCGTCCCGCCCGCCGCCCGGCCCCTCAACCCTCAACCCCCAACCACTTCGGGGCGGAGTTTCCCGCCAAATCAGCCCTTGTCCCACTCTCAACCCTCAACCATTTGGTCCAGCCAGCCCCATTCCGCCCATTGGAATTTGGAGCTTGGTTATTCTTTGGAGCTTGGAACTTCTCAAACGGCGCGGAGTTTCTCACCAAATCTGTACGCCACTCACCACTCCGCACTCCGCACTCCGCGCTTTTTCATGGCTAAAAACCTCCTTTTCTCCCATCTTCCCCCTCGCCGATGAATATTTACGATGAACTGGAAGCGCGCGGCCTCGTGGCCGATTGCACGGACAAAGACGAACTGCTGAAGCGGTTGAACACCGCGCCCATTACGCTTTATTGCGGCTTCGATCCGACCGCCGACAGCCTCCATGTCGGCAACCTGGTGCCGCTGCTGGCGTTGCGCCGCTTTCAACTGCTCGGCCATCATCCCATTGCCCTTGCCGGCGGCGCGACTGGTTCCATCGGCGATCCCAGCGGCAAGACCGCCGAACGCCAGTTGCTCACCCGCGAAGTCCTCGACGCCAACATTGCCAGCGTCAAGGAACAGCTCCGCCGCCTGCTCGATTTCGATGCCCCGCAAAATCCCGCCCGCCTTCTGGACAACGCCACCTGGACCGCGCCCGTCAGTTACCTCGATTTTTTGCGCGACATCGGCAAGCACTTTTCCGTGAACATGATGGTCGCCAAGGAAAGCGTCCGCGCCCGCATGGAAGACCGCGAAACCGGCATCAGCTACACCGAGTTCAGCTACATGCTGCTTCAGGCGTTTGATTTTTATCATCTGCGGAAGGAGTTCAACTGCGAACTTCAAATCGGCGGCAGTGATCAATGGTGCAACATCACCGCCGGCAGCGATCTCTGCCGCAAAAAAATGGGCGCGCACGTCTTCGGCCTCACCATGCCGCTCATCACCAATGCCGACGGCACGAAGTTTGGCAAAACCGCCGCCGGCGCCATCTGGCTCGACCCGGCCAAGACCAGTGTCTATCGCTTTTACCAGTATTGGATCCGCACCGACGACCGCGATGTCATCCGTTACCTGAATTATTTCACCTTCCTCAGCCGCGAGGAAATTGCCGCCTTGGAAAAGCAGCACCAGGAAAATCCCGGCGCGCGCGAGGCCCACAAAGCCCTCGCCAAGGCCATGACTGATTTGATCCATGGCCCCGCCGCGACCGCCGAAGCGATCCGCGCCAGCGAAATTCTTTTCGGCGGCGGTTTGGAGGGCATTTCTGAAAGCACCTTCAACGACATCGTTGGCGAAATTCCTTCGAAGGAGATTGAGAAGAGCAAATTGGATGGCCCCGGTGTGCCCTTGGTTGAACTCTTGGTCCATTCCGGCCTGTGCCCGTCGAAAGGCCAGGCCCGCAAAGATGTGGAAGGTGGCGGCGTTTACATCAACAACATCCGCGAAACAAATTTCCAGCGTGCTGTTGCCACCGCCGATCTCCTGTTCGGCAAACATCTTTTGCTCCGCAAAGGCAAGCGCAACTACGTGGTCGTGACTGCGAAATGAGACTTATCCACCTGCTTGATGAACCAGAATTGCTCGCCGCTCCCGTCAAGTTTATGCAGATCCAAAAAATAATCACGGCCTCGAAGTCCGGCAATCGCCGGCGAAAAAGCGGCAGAGGACTGCCGCACTCCAAGACGCTCCCGCGCCATTTCATACCGCTACCGAACCTCCGCCAGGTCTTGGACTGCGGCAGTCCTCTGCCGCTTTTCCCACGCGTGGACATCAACCACGCCACACTAATTTTTCTTCCGCGCGTAAATCGTAAATCGAAAATCGTAAATTCACCATGTCTTGTTTTTTGATTGTGGTTGTCATCTGGGTCTTTTCGGTTTGTTTGCACGAATACGGCCACGCGATTGTCGCGTACCATGGCGGCGACCACACCGTCGAGGAAAAGGGTTACCTGTCCATGAACCCGGTTTATTACGCGCATCCGGTCACCAGTTTTTTGCTGCCGATGCTGTTCATGGTCGTGGGCGGCATCGGCCTGCCGGGCGGGGCGGTTTATATCAACCGCCATCTGCTCCGCTCGCGCGGCTGGGAAACCGCCGTCTCGCTGGCCGGTCCGGCAATGAACCTGATTATTGCGATCATCATCACCCTGTTGCTGAGGTTTTTTTTGATCCCGTACTACCCAACGCATATCGCCACGGAAGCCCTCGCCTTCGCGCTCGTGCTGCAATTCAGCGCCATTCTTTTCAACCTCATTCCAATTCCGCCGCTTGATGGATTTCAAGCCATCGAACCCTGGCTTTCCCAGCAATGGCGCGAACACCTGCTGCCCATGGCCAATTACGGCATGTTCGTTCTGTTTGCCCTCTTTTGGTACGTGGAACCATTCTATCGCGCTTTTTGGTCCACGGTCCGGGGCATCATCAGTTTTCTCGGCGTGGATCCCGGTCTGGCCGCCGCGGGCTTTCACGCCTTCCGATTCTGGCAGCAATGATCTCACCCGCACACCAGTGAATTGCCGGTTTTCAAAAACATTTGAAGCCGGAATGGCGGCGCTCGCATTAGTATTCATCGCCGTTTCCGCATTCGCCCATGACCCCAGCAAGAGCTATCTCAGTCTCACACTCGAATCCAACCAGCTCACCGGACAATGGGACATTCCGTTGCGGGAGCTTCAAACTGTGGTGCCACTTGATCCGGACAAAGAGGGACTTGTTTCCTGGGAAAAGCTCAACGCCCGTTACCATGACATCACCTCGTACGCCTTCGCGCGCCTTAAAATTGCCGCCGATGGCCAACCCGCCACGCTGCGCCTGACGAGCATCGAACCGACCGTGGAAGAATTCGCCGACGGTCCCTATGTTCAGCTCGCCTTCGACGTAGAAACTGCTCAGCCCAAATTCTTAGAACTGGATTACCAGCTCTTCTTTGAAACCAATTCGCTCCATCGCGGGCTGCTTCGACTTGAAGCCAATGGCCGGACCCAAAGCGCCGTCTTCACGCCGGACCAGCATGCACAAAAGTTCGCGCTCGGCAGTTCGAATCCCGGCCATCAATTCCTGGCCTTCCTGCGCGAAGGCGTGTGGCATATCTGGACCGGTTACGACCACATTCTTTTCCTGCTCGCGCTGCTGCTGCCCTCCGTGCTGCAACGTGAAGCCGGACAGTGGCGCGGCGTGGGCGCGTTGCGGCCCGCGTTCATCAACGTGCTGAAAATCGTCACCGCCTTCACCCTCGCCCATTCGCTCACGCTCACGCTGGCGACGTTGGAAATTGTGAAACTGCCCTCGCGGCTTACCGAATCGGCCATTGCCGCGTCGGTCGTGCTGGCGGCGTCGAACAACCTGTGGCCGCTGATTCGCGAACGCGGCTGGATGGTGGCGTTTGGCTTTGGGTTGATCCATGGATTTGGTTTTGCCACGGCGCTCGGCGATCTTGGCCTCGTCCATGGCGCGTTGTTGCTCACGCTGGTTGGATTTAATTTGGGCGTGGAACTCGGCCAGCTTGCGATTGTGGCGGTCTTTCTGCCGGTGGCTTTCAGTTTGCGCGGAACGTGGGTTTATCAAGCACCGGTGCTGCGGGGTGGGTCTGTGGTGATCGTGCTGGTGGCGGGGGCGTGGTTGGCGGAGCGCATCCTCAATGTGAAATTTTTGGCGTTTTGATGCTGAAATGGGACTGATGGGACTTAAGGGACGAATGGGACCAACGGAATCAGTCAGCCTCGATGGACGTGGGCGCCAGGGGACTGCCTGGTTGCGCTTCACGCCGTTCGACGCTCGTGAGGTAACGGCGCGTGGCATCGGGGAGTTTGCGCCAGATGGTGAGGGCAAGCACGCCGCCGAGCAGGGCGAAGGGCATCAGAAAGAGCGGCCACCAGTGCCAGTTGCGGGTTGTCAAGGAGCCCAGACAGACGGATTGAAAGCCGGTGCCGAGATAGGCAAAACCATCCACGATGCCCGAGCAGGTGGCGGTTGCCTTGCGTCCGCCGAAATCGGCGGCGGCGGTGCCGGACATCAGGGAATGAACGCCGATGACGGCCATGGAAATGCCCACGGCCGCGCAACCCAGCAGGATGGGCGAGGAATACAAATAGATCGCCATCAACACCGTCATCACCAACATGAAAGCGCAAAGCCCGACCACCGGCGGTCCGCGGCGGGATTGGAAAAAGCGGTCCGAGATCAGCCCGCCGGCAAATCCGCCGATGATGCCAAAGACACACAGCAACAGGCCCCAGTTTTTCAGGAAGTATTCCGCGCCGGGCTGTTTGACCTCATGTGCGAAAACGAAGTACCACTGGTAAACGCCATTGCGCAAGACGCCGGAGGTGAATTCGATGGCGGCAATCACGAGCATCAGGCGGCTGGTGAAGACGCGCTTGAGCAGATCGAGCGCGGTGAGCTTGATGTGCATCTCGCCGGAAGAAGCATCGTGCGTGTCAAACGAGGCGAAGTTCGCCTCCTCGGGCGTGTCCTTGATCAGCCACCAATCGAGCAGCGCCCGAAAAATCAGCACCGCCGCCGGGATGAAAAACACGGCCCAGACGGCGTCCACGGGCGTGGCAGCCGAGGCGAAAATTTTTCGCGCCCAATCGTGCCG
>JAQGPB010000583.1 GCA_028293265.1 Pedosphaera sp.
CACGGCGATTGCCTTGAAGGCCGGCACCATCGTTGGTTTTGTGCTTAAATTTCTGCCGGTGACCATGAGCGGGCTGGCGATCACCATTTTGTTGGGCCGTTTTTGGAAGCGCGCAACCTGGCAGGGCGCGTTGGCGGCGCTCGTGACCACGCCGGTCGTCTCGCTCAGCAACACATTCCTGCTCCCGTCAACCAGCGCCTGGAACAACGCCGTAATCCCCACCGTCGCTGGTATCCTCGCCC
Source organism: Pedosphaera sp. (assembly GCA_028293265.1). The sequence continues at coordinate 243 of JAQGPB010000583.1, forward strand.
ACGTCGTCATCAGCGCGATTACCCCGCCATCCCGTCACACTTTTGCGGAGATTGCCACCGCCATGACCCATGAACGCGAAGCCATCGAGGGCAAATCCCTTGTCGAAATTCCTGTCCCATCCAACCTTTCATCAACCAAGGCAAATTCCTTATGAAACTCGTCAATGCAAAATATCTCTGCGATGTGGCCGCCGAAAAAGGCTTCGGCATCCCCGCCCTCAACAACAACGGCGGCAGTTACGACATCGGACGTGCCATCATCGAAGCGGCGGAAGAACTGCAATCACCGCTCATCATCCAGTGCTACGAACCCAATCTCGAATACTGCGGCTATGATTACGCCGGCATGTTGATAAAATTTCTCGCCGCCAACACCACCATCCCCATGGCCATCGCGCTCGATCACGGAAAAACTCCGGAGTCGGTTTTCCGCGCGGTCAAGGCCGGTTTCACGCATGTGATGATTGATTACGCGGATCAACCGCTGGAGAAAAATGTCCGCGGCACGCGCGAAATCATCAATATTGTCCGGCCATTGGGCATCAGCGTGGAGGCCGAAATCGGACACATCATCAAAAGCTCCGACGCCTCCAATCAACGCGCGGCCACCGTGAGCGTTGCGGAAGCAAAAGAATTCACCGCCCAGGTGGACGTGGATTTGCTGGCGGTCGCGGTGGGCACCACGCACGGCATTTTCAAGGAACAGAAAGGCATTGATTTCAAGCTGATTTCCAAAATCAATTCCGCCGTGAAACCGCCGCTTGTCCTCCACGGCACCTGTGGCATTTCGATGGCGGACATTTCCAAAAGCGTGAAGGCCGGCATGACCAAGATCAATTTCGGCGAAGGCCTGCGCATGAACTACATCCGTTACTACAACGAATTCAGCCAGACCCTCAACCACGAACATCACAACTGGCGAATCGCACGCGCCGCCAAGGACCGCCTTAAAAAGGACATCAAGGAAATCATCCGCGCGGTCGGTTCCGAAGGCAAAGCGTCCGCCATCAAATGACGCCGCCACGCTTCGGCGCGGTTAAATGAAATGAAACTGCTCCCGGGATTGATTTGTGCCGCCGTTTTTTGGGCGGGCGCAGCTTTGGCACGGTCGCCTGTTGCCTTGGCAATTGATACACACGTTCCCGGTGCAGCCATTCCGACCGATTTCATCGGATTGAGTTTTGGCATGAAAGCTCTCCTGGCGGACAAGGCCGGAGGCCATTTTTTCAGCGCCACCAACACGCAGCTCATCACCCTTTTCCAGAACATTGGCGTCAGGCACCTTCGCGTAGGCGGCACCACGGTTGAATCGCCGCCCGCCACGCCAATTCCCGACGAAACGGACATAGACAACCTGTTTGCCTTTGCGCGGGCTGCTGGCGTGAAGAAAATCATCTACTCGCTGCGCCTGCTTGAAACCGATCCTGCATTGCAATATGCCCAAACCAACGCCGCCATCGCCAAATATATTTGGAGCCATTATCAGCCCTGTCTCGAATCTTTCGCGCTCGGCAACGAACCCGATCTGAGGCGGGTTTATGATCAGGACTGGGGGATAACCAATTTCGGGACTTATCTTATCAAATGGGGGAAATTCGCCGCGGCCATCACCAATGCCGTGCCGGAGGCAAAATTCGCCGGGCCGGATGGCGGGAGCGGAAATATTGATTGGACGACCCGTTTTGCCAGGGCGGAAAAAAATTCGGGCCTCGTCACAGTTGTTACCGAGCACTATTACGCAGGTGGGAAAGGCAGGGGAGTGGAGCCGGGCGAAGGAATCGAGACGATGTTGTCGCCGGCCTGGATCAACAATTACCAAAAACTTTACGACCAGATGGCCGCCGTCGTCATGGCAGACGGTTTGCCGTTTCGATTCACCGAGGCGAACGATCATTACAGCGGCGGAATTCCGGATGCGAGCGACACTTTCGCGGGAGCGCTATGGGCGCTGGATTTCCTGCATTGGTGGGCCGCGCATGATACAAAGGGCGTTGATTTTCACAACACGCAGTGGGTCGTAAATGATGTCATCACCCGGGATGCGGCTGGCCAGGTAACAATCAATCCGAAGGGTTACGGCCTCAAGGCTTTTGACCTGGGCGGCCACGGCAACGTTGCATCGGTTGCGATTTCCAACCCGGACGGTGTCAATCTGACCGCTTATGCCGTGCGTGATGGCGGAATTTTTTTTGTGACCATCATCAACAAGGACCACGGCACCAGTGCGCGCGCAGCGGAGGTGACTATCAAGCTGAACGGAGTCGCGAAAAGCGTAGCAGCGATTTTCTTCACCGCTTCGAACGGCGACGTTGCTTCAAAAACTGGCGTGACCCTCGGCGGCGCAACCATCACGAACGACGCTCCATGGCTTGGAAAGTGGACGCCGCTGGCATTGGACAAAGCCGGGCAGTGCGTTGTAAAAGTGGCCGCAGCCTCCGCAGTGGTCGTGAAAATTTCCGCCGAATAAAAGATAAAAATCTCGCAACTCGTTCAAACCACCAGACAAACCATGAACACCAACCACAACAACCACCCCGATCCGGCGGCAATGTCACGCCGGGAATTCACCCGCACCTGCGCGCTCGGGACGCTCGCGCTCGCGTCCACCTCCATTTTGGGTTTCAGCCTCACGAAAGCCAAAGCCGCTCCCGCGACCGGCCCATCCCAAGTCCTGTTCCCGCTGGATCAAGACTGGTTGTTCGGTGGAAAATTCAACGCGAATGCTCCCGCGTCGCCCACGGATGACACCGCCTTTTCAAAAGTCACCTTGCCGCACTGTGTGACCAAACTTTCCTGGCAGAACTGGGACCCCGCCACATGGGAGAACGTCTGGATTTACCGCCGCCATTTTTCGCTGCCCAAGGAATCCGCCGGGCGTCGCACCTTCCTGAAGTTCGACGGCGTGATGGTTGGCGCCAAGCCGGTGATCAATGGCGTCAGCCTGCCCGAACATGTCGGCGGCTATCTGCCATTTAGTTACGAACTCACGCAATGGCTCAAGGAAGGCGACAATGTGCTCGATGTCGGGGTGGATTCCCGCTGGCAAAGCGTCCCGCCGGAAGGCTCGCCCAAGGGGCCGAAAGCCGTTGACTATTTGGAGCCGGGCGGCATTTTTCGCTCCGTCAGCCTGAGCAGCCTGCCCCCGGTTTTCATCAGCGACGTCTTTGCCAAACCGGTCAATGTGCTCGAAACCGGCCGCAGCGTGGAAATTTCCTGCACCGTCAATGCCGCCACGATTCCCGCCAAACCGTTTCAAATCAAAGTCGAATTGGTGGACGGTACCCGCGTGGTTTCCAGCGCGGAGATAACCGTCACGCTTTCCAATGACGGCGATACCGCTGTGGCGCTGACTTTGGCCAACCTTGGCAACATCGAACTTTGGGATGTGGAAAAGCCGCGCCTTTACGATATCGTGACCACGCTTTCGGGCGACGGCGCGGTCTTGCACGATCATCGCACGCGCATCGGCTTCCGCGAGGCCAAGTTCACCGTGGACGGATTTTTCCTGAACGGCCGGCGGCTGCAGCTCTTTGGCCTGGACCGGCATGAATTGTACCCTTACGTCGGCGGCGCGATGCCCCCGCGCGTCATGCGCCGCGACGCCGAAATCCTCCGCCACGAATTCAACTGCAACATCGTTCGCTGTTCGCACTATCCCCAATCCGAGGCCTTCCTCGACTCCTGTGATGAACTTGGCCTGATGGTCTGGCAGGAACCGCCCGGCTGGGGCTATCTGGGCGACCAGGCCTGGAAGGAACTGGTGGTGCGCGACGTGAAAGAAATGATCATCCGCGACCGCAACCATCCCGCCATCGTCATCTGGGGCGTGCGCGTCAACGAATCGCGCAACGACCAGACGCTTTACCGGCGTACGACGGAACTTGCCAAAATGCTCGACGGCACACGTCCCACTTCCGGCTCGATGACCGGTGGGTCCAGAAAAAATTGGAAACAAGAGTGGCATCAGGACGTCTTTGCGTTCGACGATTATCATTCGGCTCCGGGCGGCCGCGTGGACATCGAGAAACCCACGCCCGGCGTGCCCTACATGCTTGCCGAAGCGGTGGGACAATTTTCGTACGCCGCCGGCAAGGGCTTCAACAACAAATACCGTCGCGCGGGCGATCTGGCCATCCAGGTGGATCAGGGCATCTTCCACGCCGAAGCCCACGACAAAGCTGCGGCCAACCCGGCCAACTCGGGAGTCATCGCCTGGTGCGCCTTTGATTATGCCAGCCTGCTAAACTGTTACAACTTGGTGAAATGTCCGGGCATAGCCGACGGTTTCCGGATTCCAAAACTCGGCGGTTCGTTTTACCTGGCGCAAGTCAGCCCCAAGGTGCGCCCGGTCATCCTTACTGATTTCTATTGGGACTTCGGTGCCAAGACCCCGCGCGGTCCGGGCAGGCACGCCGCCATATTTTCCAACTGCGACCGGCTGGAAATCTTTGTCGGCGGCAAATCCGTTTCGACCGTGCAACCAGATCGCGCGGGCTTTCCCAATCTGAAATACCCGCCCTTCTTTTGTGACCTTGACCTTGACGGCGCGGGCTTTCCCGAGCTGCGGATTGACGGCTACATCGGAGACAAGCTTGCCCTCTCGAAATCTTTTTCATCCGACGCGACGCAGGATCAGCTCTTCCTCGCGGCGGACGACGCTGAACTGATCGCCGATGGCGCCGATGCCACGCGGTTGGTGTTCAAAGTCACCGACAAGTTTGGTTCAGAACGGGCTTTCGCCGGCGGAAAAATCGCCTTTGAACTCACCGGGCCCGGAATCATCGTCGGCGACAATCCGTTTGACGTGGCCGAAAGTGGCGGTGTTGGCGCGGTATGGATTCGAACCGTCGCCAAAACCCCCGGTCGCATCGACGTATCGGCAACTCATTCTT
>JAQGPB010000590.1 GCA_028293265.1 Pedosphaera sp.
TTTGCGCTGGGCACGCGGACGGTCACCGATCCCGGAAACAATTTCTCCACCGCAAACAACTGGTATGTCGTGCCGACCAATGGCGTTTACATGGTCACCACCAAGCTGCGCTTTGCGGACACTCTCGGTTCCACGCTCACCAGCGTTGGCTATGGGCAAGGCGCGGATACCAGCAATGCCGACAGCCCCAGCTTTCAATGGTTTGTCACGGCCAATGCGTCGGCCTCTTCCGCAAACCGTAACGGCTCGTTAAATTCTCGGGTGTCGCACTTCAATGCTGGGGACCAGATTCGGGAATTCACCTATGTGGACGGAAGCACCCTCACCAACAACGCCGCAAGCATGACGATCATGCTGATTTACAAAGACAATTAATTATGGGCGATTCAGATTCAGATCACAGCTTAAAACTCCTCATCAAGACGGACGCCGATCTCGCCGCCTTTAAAAAAACGCAGGCGGAAACCCAGCGCACCATCACCGAGTTTAAGAAGCTGGGCAAGGATACCAGCGCGCTGGAAGCCGAATTTAAGAAGGGGCAGAAAGCCATCGCCGATTATGGCAAGGAAACGGAAAAGGGAAGTGAGGGGTCGCGGCTTTTCAGCGGTCACATGGGCGAGGTCAAAAAGAGCATCCGGGAATTGGGCCATGAATTCCCGCTGGCAGCCACAGCGCTTCGGCTCTTGACCAATCCAGTCGGCGGCGCTCTCGCCATCGCCATCGGCATGTTTGCCTACTTCAAACAGAAGCTCGATGAGTGGAACAAATCCCTCGACGAAACCGCCGCCGATGCGGCCAAGAGCATGGCCAACTTTGGCGCGGCCATGGCGGACGCCCGGCGCGAGACGGAAAACGCCGCCGATGGCATCACCGCCGCGCTGAAAAAAATCGCGGATGCGCAAAAGGAAGTCACCGACCGGACCAATGAGGACATTGAAGCCGCCCGGCGCAAGGAACGCGCCAAAATCGCGCTGACCGATGCCGGCGAGGCGGCGGAGCTGGCGGAGGTGGATGCCCAGCGCAAACTCAACCAGGCCGATCCCAAGCAGGGGATGGACGAAGTCTCTGCCTTGAAACGCGAGGCGGAAATCAAGCTCCGCCATGAGCAGCATAAAATAGACATCCAGAATGCCGCCGATCAAGCCGCCATCGTTCCCAAAGAAAACCAGCTCAACAATCAGATTTTGGAACAGGGCCGGCTGCAAGACGTGATTGCGCCGCTGGAAGCCGATAAGGTGAAACGCGCGGCCAAAATAAAAGACCTGCCGGGCGAAATCACTAACCGCGAGGAAACGCTGAAACTGGCGGGCGAACTGATCAAAGCGCAGGTGGAACGCATCGGCCAGGTCACCGAGCAGGAAAAAGGCGTTCGTTCCGATGAACGGGAATTGTTTCACAAGTCCACCGTCGAACCCGAAGAGGTCAAGCTGAAAAATTTGTATGAGGACCAGACCCGCGCCCTCAAGGCCGTGGAAACCGCCAAAAACGAGCAGGCCAAATTCACCTTGGAGCAAAAAAATTATGATGCTGCAAAAGACGCTCTGGACAAAATCCGCGAATCCATAAAAGACCTCACACGCGACGTTACCAACTTGCTCAAAACTGCGAAGGAAGAGGCGCACAATCGCGAGCAGGTGTTTGACATCAACAAAACCACCGAAGGGCGCAAGCTGGCGGGGGCTATCATCGGCGCGAACAAAGACACCCTGCCGCCCGGCCAACTGCCCGCCGGCGTCATCAAAGACCCCAAGACCGGCGAGATCACCGCCGATCCGAAACTGCTTCCCGGTTATCAGCCGCCGCCCATAACCCGTCCCATTGCGCCCGCCGTCCATCACGAGCCAGCCCATGAACTCAGTCCGCAGGAAATCGAGGCCCGCGGTGGAAGCAGCGCCGCCGCCACCAGCGCGCAACGCGCCAAGGATGCCCACGACAGGGCCGAACAGCACACCCGGGAGATCGCCCGCAAATCCGCCGAAGTGGCGGAAGCCATCGCCAAGTTGACCGAAACGGTCCTTACCGGCCATGGCAATCTGGCCGTCGCGGTGCAGCAACAAAACGTCAAAATGAAAGCCCTCGAAGGCAGGATTAAGAGCCTCTTGAATCAATGAATCTCGAAACCCAAATTCCCCCCACTGGTCAAACCATGCAAGGCAGCGGCCTGCCTTTGGTTCTGGTCCGTTCCAATCTTCCGGCCTCCATGCGAGCCATTGAAGATTTCGCCGGGTCGCCGGCCGGAAACCGGGTCGGCCTGGCCTTGCTCGCCGAATCCGTCCGGCAAACCCTCGGTTTGCCCGATAAATCCGTGATGCCCTGCGGCGAGATTCACACCGGTTTTGTTTGGGTGGAATGCGGCACAATCCCGCCCGCACACGCCATTGCCGAAATTCTCACGCTGTTACAGGGCGTCGGCCTGGCCGATTATTTTGCCATCCTCCTTTTGGACCTGCGCGAAAAATTCTTTCGCCCCTATCACCAAGGCCGGAATGCGGGCGATTACCAGCCGCTCACCCAGGAGCAAGTAGCATTGGAAGCCGAAAGTTTCCTGCGCGAGACGGAGCAACGTTTGGCGGCATTCAAAAAGTTCCTTGGCTCAGACGAAGCCGCCCCCGAAAACGCATCGTGAACCAGCCCGCCACACAATTCTACACCGCCGCGCAAATTGCCCGCGCCTTGGGCCGCAAGCGCCAGGCGCTCGCCCGCGCCCTCGCTCCCTCGCCGGCGGATGGCAGTGTTGTCGTGGCCGGCCAGGCCGCCGCCGCCTGGTCCTTTGCCGCGCTTCCCGCGCAACTGCAAAAAGATTTGGAAGCCGCCGCGCAACGCCATGGCTTCCGCAACCCGCAAGCCCTGCTCGCCGCTCCGCCGCAACCGTGGCAATCCGCCGTCTCCATGGCCGACATTGCCCAAGCCACGCTGGACAAAGCCGCCAAGCTCCAGCGTGCCCTCGCCCGCGCCCTCGCCAAGCAATCCGACACCAGCCTGACCGCCGCCGCCCTGGAACAAATCGCCATCGCCGATTACGCCCGCGAGTTTGGCCACACCGTCACACCCCGCGCCATCCGCGCCATGCTCGCCCGCACGTTGGCCCGCGACAACGGCGCATTGAACTTTGACCGGCTCGAAATTTACCTGCCCGAAAACCCGGCCCTCAAAACCGCCGTCAAGCCGGTCATCACCCTCGCCGTGGAAAGCCAGTTTCGCGCGCTGCATGATGCGATTGCCGCTTTCAAAAATCCCGCTGCGCCATCCACGGCGGAAAAAAGTTATCTCTGGCTCGCCGCCTTTGAGGCGCACGACGAAGAGATTGCCAACGGCACCCCCCCAAAAAAAGTCCGCCGCGCCCTGCTCGAATTTCTCGCCCGCAACGCCCCCTTTCTCGCGTCGGCTGATTCGCTCTCCAATGCCAACGCCATCCGCGTCAACTTCCAGCGCAAATATAAAAAGTGGACCGAGAGCAACCGGGACGCCGCCGCGCTCGCCGATGCCCGCGCCGCCAATTCCGGCCGCTTTCGCGGACCCGAATGGACCAAAGATGACCTGGACAAATTGACGGCACACATCGTTTTCAATTGCGGCGGCCGCATCGCCCAAGGCTGGCGTGAAATGGTTGAACGCAACGAATTGGGCGAAGCCATCACGGGCTATTACCTCAGCAACCCCGCCAGCAAATCCTACGTGCCCCGCAAGCTCGCCGATGCCATCAAGCATGAAGTCGCCTTGCTCGATGACATTCACCACGGCCCGCGCCAGCACAAATTAAACGGCGCTCACCTCTTGCGCGACTGGTCCGGCGTCCATTCCCTGGACTGGTTTCAGGGCGATGATTTTACCTACCCGGTTTATTTCAAAGCTCTCGGCGAAAATGGCGAGTGGGTTTTGATGCGCGGTCAAACGCTCCTGATGATTGACTTGCGCACGACGCGCATTTTGGGATTTGTCATCATCCCCGAGCGCAACTACACCGCCAATGCCATCCGCACTTTGATAACCCGCGTGGCAGACGTTTACGGCCTGCCCCGCAAGGGATTTTATTTTGAGAACGGGTCGTGGAAGGCAAAGATTTTGACCGGTGCAGCCGATGCACAAGCCTTGTCCTGGCCGGAAACCGAGCAGGGCTTGAAAGAGTTCGGCCTGAAATTTCATCATGCCGCGTTGCCCCGCGCCAAGCCCGTCGAAGGAGTCGGCGGACAACTGCAAAACCTGATGGAAGGCTTGCCCGCCTATGTCGGCAGGAATGAAATGATTGAGAAGTTTGAACGCACGCAAAAGTCCCTCGCGCTGGCCCGCAAAGGGGACGCCGCCGCGCTCGCTCAAATCATGGACCATGAGGAGTGGGACCAAGTGCTGGAAGCCCTGTGCGAGCAATACAACGCCGCCCGACAGGATGGCAAGATGACC
>JAQGPB010000031.1 GCA_028293265.1 Pedosphaera sp.
CAGTCCCAAAGTGCAGGCGGCAGTTACAGCCGCCATTGAGATGATTCACTCGCTGCTCGGCGAACTTCTGCAAAATCAAAAATCAACCGGCCTCGTGGAGGCCTGAATCAAAGGATCAACCTTATGCCCAACGCCAAAAAAGTCATCATCACCGTCTCATTGCTGGCCGCTATCGCCGCGGTTGCCGCCAATATTCCGGAACTCCGGCGCTACTTCAGGATCCGCAGCATGTAGCCGCGCCGGACGAAACCTTGCCGCGACCGGCGCAGGCGCGCCGTCGGCCCGGTCGCGCAAAATGTGAAAGAAAGGATCATTGAGTATGAAAACACCGCAAGTAATCGCGAATCGTCCCCCGAACGTTAAAGAAGTTCATGTCATCTGGATGACCGCCGGCCTGAGTTGCGACGGAGATTCGGTTTCCGTCACCGCCGCCACTTTGCCCAGCATCGAGGATGTGGTCATGGGCAACATTCCCGGCCTGCCGAAAGTACACCTGCACAATCCCGTCCTCGCTTATGAAAACGGCGATGATTTCATGAAATACTGGCATATGGCCGCCGACGGGCGGTTGGATCCCTTCGTCCTGGTGCTGGAAGGTTCCGTGCCGAACGAAGAGATCAAGAAGGAGGGCTATTGGGCCGCCCTGGGCACCGATCCTCACACCGGACAGCCTATCACCACCAAAGAATGGATTGACCGGCTGTCACCCAAGGCGCTGGCCATTATCTGCGCGGGCACCTGTGCCGCTTACGGCGGCATCCATGCCATGGAAGGCAACCCCACCGGCGCAATGGGCCTTTCCGATTACCTCGGCTGGGATTGGCGCTCAAAAGCCGGCATTCCCATTGTCAATGTCCCGGGTTGTCCCGTCCAGCCGGACAACATGATGGAGACGCTGCTTTATCTGCTTTATCAAGTCGCGGGCCTAGCGCCGATGATTCCCCTCGACGAACAGTTGCGCCCGACCTGGCTCTTCGGCAAGACGGTCCACGAAGTGTGTGACCGTGGCAGCTATTACGAACAGTCCGATTTCGCCCATGAATACGGTTCCCCCAAATGCCTCGTCAAAATCGGCTGCTGGGGCCCGGTGGTGAATTGCAACGTCACCAAACGCGGCTGGATGGACGGCGTCGGCGGCTGCCCGAACGTTGGCGGCATCTGCATCGGCTGCACCATGCCCGGTTTTCCCGACAAGTTCATGCCCTTCATGGACGCGCCGCCAGGTTCCGCGCTCTCGACAAAAATCGTCGGCATCTGGGGCGCCACCGTGCGCGGCCTGCGCGCCATCACCAACCGCACCGTCAACAAGGAAGCCAAATGGCACCATCCGGGACCAGAACTGACGACCGGTTATCAGCCCAAATATTATGGCAACGGCAATGGCAGATACTGAGTGTCTCCACCCATCAGCTCTCAACTTTTAACTCTCAACTATATTTCATATGGCACCAGCAATCGCAACCGAACCACGGCAGACGACCCCCACCAAACGCGGCCAGATCGTGGAAATGTCCTGGGACCCGATCACCCGCATCGTCGGTAGTCTCGGCATTTACACCAAGATTGACTTTGAAAATAAAAAGGTCGTCGAGTGTCACAGCACCTCGTCCATCTTTCGCGGCTACAGTATTTTCATGCAGAACAAGGACCCGCGCGACACCCATTTCATTACCAGCCGCATTTGCGGCATCTGCGGCGACAACCACGCCACCTGTTCCGTCTATGCGCAGAACATGGCCTACGGCATCAAGCCGCCGCCCCTCGCGGAGTGGATCATCAACCTCGGCGAAGCCGCCGAATACATGTTCGACCATTGCATCTACCAGGACAATCTCGTCGGCGTGGACTTCTGCGAAATGATGGTGCGCGAAACCAATCCCGGCGTCTGGGAAAAAGCCAAAAATACCCAGGCCCCGCACGCCAAGGACCACGGTTACCGCACCATCGGCGACATCATGACCGCGCTCAATCCCTTCACGGGCGAATTCTACCGCAAAACCTTGCAGATGAGCCGGCTCACCCGCGAGATGTTCTGCCTCATGGAAGGCCGTCACGTCCATCCTTCAACCCTCTACCCGGGCGGCGTCGGCACGGTCCCTTCGATTCAAGTCTTCACCGATTATCTTACTCGGCTCATGACTTACATCGAGTTCATGAAGGCAGTCGTGCCGCTCCATGACGATCTTTTTAATTTCTTTTACGAAGCCCTGCCCGGTTACGAAAAAGTCGGCCAGCGCCGCATCCTCCTCGGCTGCTGGGGCTCGTGGCAGGATCCCGACGTCTGCGATTACCAGTACCGCACCATGAATGAATGGGGCAAGGCGATGTTCGTCACGCCCGGCGTGGTTGTGGACGGCAAATTGGTCACCACCAACCTCATTGACATCAACCTCGGCATTCGCATCCTGCTCGGCTCGTCCTATTACGAGGATTGGCAGGACAGCGGTCAAACTTTCGTCCGCCACGATCCGCTCGGCAATCCAGTGGACAAACGCCATCCCTGGAACCAGACCACCACGCCCAAGCCCCAGAAACGCAACTTCGACGGCAACTACACCTGGGTCATGTCCCCGCGCTGGTTCGATCAACGCACCGGCGATTATCTCCCGCTCGACACCGGCGGCGGCCCCATAGCCCGCCTCTGGACCACCGCGCTCGCCAATCTCGTGGACCTCGGCTACGTCAAGGCCACCGGTAGCAGCGTCAAAATCCGCCTGCCGAAAACTGCCTTGAAGTCGGAAGTTGAACTCGAATGGAAAATTCCCCAATGGAGCAACGCCATCGAACGCGACCGCGCCCGCTCCTATTTTCAGGCTTATGCCGCCGCTGTCGCCCTCTATTGCGTTGAGAAGGCGATGGCCGAGGTTTTTGCCGGCCGCACCCAGACCTTCTCCCCGTTCAAGGTGCCGGAAGAAGCCATCAGTTGCGGTTTCCACGAAGCCGTGCGCGGCGTCCTCTCGCATCACATGGTCATTCGCGATCACAAGGTCGCCAATTACCATCCTTATCCGCCCACGCCTTGGAACGCCAGTCCGCGCGATTCCTACGGCACTCCCGGCCCCTACGAAGACGCCGTCCAAAACACCCCCATCTTTGAGGAAAACGGCCCGGATAAATTCAAGGGCATTGACATCATGCGCGCCGTGCGCAGTTTCGATCCCTGCCTACCCTGTGGCGTTCACATGTATCTCGGCAATGGCAAGCTCCTGAAACAGCTCCATAGCCCGACCGCCTTCGCGCCGCTCGCCAGAAAATAAATCCGACCATGAATACAACTGCAATTCCCACCATCCAGGCCTCGCCCGAGGAAACATACGACATTGAACTCGAACAAAGCCTCCTCCAGGCCAACGCCAAGCTCGCAAAGGAAAACCGCGCGAAATTGGACCATCATGACATCGCCGCCATTGATTTCATGGGCGCCATCGGTTCGGGCAAGACCACCTTGATCACCCGCCTCGTCACGAAGTTGAAAGATCGTCTCAATCTCGCCGTCTTCAACGGCGACGCGACCACCGTGGACGACGTCAAAACCATCGCCAGTCAAGGCGTGCCGACTGTTCAGCTTGCCACTGTCAACGGCTGCCATCTCGACGCCAATCTGGTTGCGAAGGCGCTCCAAAAAGTTGACCTCTCCAAGCTCGACCTCATTTTCATCGAGAACATCGGCAACCTGATTTGTCCCGCCGAGTTTCCGCTCGGCTCGCGAAAGCGCGTCGTCGTGGTCAGCGTGACAGAAGGACCTTACATGGTGAAAAAACATCCGCACATGTTTCTGGGCGCGGACATCGTGGTGATCAACAAACTGGACCTGGCGGGCGTCATGGGCATCAAGGTGGAAGATCTGGCCGCGGATGTCCAC
>JAQGPB010000062.1 GCA_028293265.1 Pedosphaera sp.
ACACGGCGGGTCGCGCAAAATGGAGGGAGATGGCGAAAAGAAACCCGCCAAACAGGTAAAAAAACCATTTCAAACCCATCGCCAGGCGGGGATTCCACCGGGCGCAGTCCAGCGCGAATTGGAAGAAAGGGTGGACGGGTGGAAAGGCGCTGACTTGCCGGGCGAAGTTTGAACTTTGCGACAGGCGCTGATTGCGCCGCATCAATTCACTCATACCACTTCCGCCGAAGCGCAGGCTTGTTCCAAGGTCGGAGAAACCGGTCTGGCTGAAATTCATGAGGTATTGCGCCACGGCGGCGGGCTGGCCGGTAAGTTCCACGGCTGAAAAAATGACGGGCAGGCGGCTTTCGTTGCGGGCTTGGTCGGCCAGCAGGCGGAGAGTTTCGGTGTCTTCCATGCGACCGGCGAATGCGACCAGTTGACCCCAATTTAATCGCTGGCCCAAGGACATCAGGTCGAGCAAGGCCTGCTCCAGCAGTTGGGAGTTGGCGCCGCGGTTGGCGTTGCTCGCCATGGTAAACAAGGTGTCGCGCAGATGCGGCGTCAGGCGATTTTCTTCGATCAACAGTCCGGCGATTGAAATGGCGGCGTCAAAGGCCTGGCCGGAGGCGGACATGGAGGGAGAAAAAATGACCGTATTGGTCAACGCCCGGCAGCGAAGGAGTTCCTGCACGGCAGGATTTGCCGAGCCTTGCAAGAATTGCAGGATGACCTCGCGGTTTTCAAGTCGCACGGCGAATTCGGTCAGTGGCTCAAGGGCGGTCTTGGGCGGCTGGGGATCGGAGGCAAAGAGTCGTTCGATGCGGGGACCGGCGTCGCCACCGGAAAGCACCAGCGCGGGTTGCTGGGCTGCAAGGGTATCGGCGGCGAGGCGGAGTTTTTCGTGATCGGGGAGATTTTGAGAGGCGGCAGCATCTGAAAGCAGGCGGGCGGCACCCAATTTATGCTCGCGCACGAGGTCAAGGCCGTGCTGGACCAAGGCGGGCGACTTGCCGCCGGCTTCCTGGATGACGCTGGCGTCCACGGCGCGGAGATGGATGGGCATGAGCAAGCCGCCGGCAAGCATCAGCAAGCCGAGCAGTGCGCAGACTACAAATGAGATCCAACGGTTCATGGCAAATTCACCATAACTATAGCGTAAATCATCTAAACTTCAATTTAGGGACGCAAGTTCCCTGCCAGCCTTATAGACGACGAAGGGAAGGCGGCTGTTCAAAAGGATGAGACCCCAAGGACGGGGCTGCCTTGACTTGGTTTGACCTGATTTTGAGCAGATTGTGTATAAAGCGTTGATGGTGAGTGGTTTTAATTGTTTTTCGTGCGGCTTAACGTGCCTTGACCGTTGTTTTGCCAAGCGACGGATTCGGAAACATCGAACATCCAACATCGAAGGGCGGAAGCTGAGGCCGTAATGTTAATCATACATATATATGCCGGGGGGGTGGCCAATTTGGCGGGATTTTGCGGGATCAGCCGGGATTAAGTGGGATTGAGCGGGATTGCGGGCATTTTTGAGGTGGGATGACGGGATGAACGGCTGCCGGTTGGTTGAAAGCAGATTTTTAACAGCAGCAAACAAAGGAAAGAAAGGAGGATCGAGCTTCATTGGCCTGAACCGGGTCGCCGGAGGGGATGTTTTTAACGGCGAACCACGCGAAATACGCGAACACGGAATATCGGACTGGATACCCAGATTGGGGAACATCGGTGCTGCAAAATTTCAAAGAACGGCCTCCAAATACGGTCGCAGAATAGCAAATGCGCGGGCTTTGAGTCAAGGATTTTGGGATGACGTCCAAGAATTGTGCATAACTGACATGGTTTCCCTTGGTTATAAATAAGATGAAAAAGGGACCTTGACAAAAAAAGTTCGGGCTTCACTTCTGCAAATATTACGGTTGCACTACGTCAGTTTCGATTGCTTTTACCCCATTTGATGCAGGGTGATGATTTTTTTGCACCGGACATTTTCCAGCCGAGGTTTTTCGGTTGGTTTTAGTCGCGGGAGCTTGATGCGCCGGGTGTGCGCCCGGGAGTACCATCTGAGGTTGTTGCCAAAGACCATTTCGGCCCATTGGATGGCGCGCTTTTGGTCCTCTTGGGTTCCGCCGGCAATTTCAAGCCGGCCTTTGGTGTCTCGGAATAGTGAAGCTGTGCCAAAAATCGCCAGTTCCTCCCGTTCTTCAGCGTCTGCATCAATGGTTAAATTCTTCATGGTGTGAAGTGTAGGGAAGGGGGTAGGACACAGGCTGTCCAAGCGGGGAATAATTTTGAAATTCTTGGTTCGCTGGCAATTGCGGAGAGTCTTCTGAGGTCACCACCCATAATCGTTGAATCTTGGATAATTAATGCGCGCCAATGTCAGTATTTACGCCTGCCCTCACCCCGGCCCTCTCCCCGAGGAGAGGGGGAACGTGGCGGTCGCGTTGGTGAATTTGGAAGTCGTGGTTGCAGTCCCCGTTCAGGACACAGATCTGCCACGGATCTGTCCGAGGGCGGGTCAGGATAACGGATTGACTTGGGTAGGAGGCAACCGTAGATTGGCCAAGAATGTTTGCAGGCGCCGATACTAGAACGATGGCAGTTCCGGTCAAGAATACACCCGAAACCCTTGTAACGTGGAAACATATAGCGGAACCGGTGGAGCCTTTTTTGGAGGCGGTCGCCCTTCGCTTGGGTAAGCAGGTGCGTGAATTTGACCCGGCCATTGTTCCGTACGCCGAATACGCTTTGACGGGGCAGGGGAAGCAGTTGCGTCCCGCGCTCGTGGCGATGAGCGCGCAGGCGGTCGGCAAATTGAATGAATCGCATGTCACCGTCGCGGTCATCATCGAGATGGTCCACCTGGCGACTTTGGTGCATGATGATGTGATGGATGAGGCGGAAATCCGCCGGGGGCGGCTCACGCTGGGGGCCAATTGGGGCAATGAAATCGCGGTATTGTTTGGCGATTGCCTGTTTGCGCAGGCGTTGAAACTGGCGGCGAGTTTTCCGACGCCGGAAATCTGCCGGGCGGTGGCGATGGCGACCAACACGGTTTGTTCGGGCGAGATTTTGCAGACCCAGCAGCGGCGCAATTTTCAATTTTCCGAGAGCGAATATTTCAAGGTGCTGGAAATGAAGACGGCGGAATTGTTCGCGCTGTCATGTGATTTGGGGGCGTGCCTGAGCGGCGCGCCGGCGGCGGAGCGGACGGCTTTGCGGGAATTTGGGGTGGCGCTGGGCACGGCTTATCAGGTCTATGATGATTGCCTGGATTTGTTCGGGTCGGAGGTGGTGGCGGGCAAGTCTTTGGGGACGGATTTGGCGAAGGGCAAGCTGACGCTGCCGGTGCTGCGTTTTTGGCAGCGGGCGGATGCGGCCGAGAAGTTGCGGATGCAGGAATTGATTCAGAATTGGGAGACCCGGTCGTTTGAGCCGGTGTTAAAAATGTTGTCCAAGCATGAAACGCTGGCTGAATCGTCGGAAATGATCCATCAATATTTGAAACGGGCGCGGCAAAGCCTGCAATGCCTGCCTGAGTCTGCGAACCGTGCCAGCCTGATCGGCTTGACCGAATATCTTGACCGGCAGACAGATAATCTGGGAGTTTGTGCCTAACGCCAGCCTTGTAATTATGACTGACCCGGCTTCTGGAAAGGCGCACGGGGGTTCAAATGAACCCTCCGATGCCGCTGCCAAGAGCCCTGCCGTGGAGGAAATGGAATTGGTGCGGCGCGCGCGGGAGGGCGACATGGGGGCGTACGACGACTTGGTGCGGCGTTATCAGGAGCGGATTTACGCCACGATTTATCACATGACGTCCAACCACGAGGACGCGAACGACCTCGCGCAGGAGGCGTTCATCAAGGCTTATCAGGCGTTAAAATCTTTCAAGGGCGGCTCGAGTTTTTATACGTGGGTTTACCGGATTGCGGTGAACAAGACGATAAATTTCTTGAAACAGAGGAAGAATCGTGTGCAAATAAGCCTCAACGATCTGGATTTCAATGCCGAGCACGATCCTGATCTGGTGGCGCTGGTTTCAGACAAAACGCCCCGGCGCGACATAAATCTCGCCGAGCTGCAGGAAAAATTGAACGCGGCACTTCTGAAGCTGTCTGAACATCATAGATTGGTAGTCACTTTGCATGATGTGCAGGGTTTGTCGCATGAAGAAATCGCAACCATAATGGATTGCAACATTGGCACGGTGCGTTCCCGTTTGTTTTACGCCCGCCAGCAACTGCAAGCTTACTTGTCTGATTATTTGAAGTGATTATGAGTACTGCGCCGGAAGAATTCGATAAATTGCAAAAGCTGCTGAAGCTCAAACGCTACGAACAGCCGCCACCGGGATATTTCAACAACTTTTCCACCCTCGTCCTCAACCGCATCGAGCGCGAAAGCGAACATGCGGAAGCGGGCGAAGGCGCGTGGATGAAAAAATTCCTTGGCATGCTCGAAACCAATCCTTTCGCGGCTGGAATTTTTGGCATGTCCATCTGCGGGCTTTTGATTTCAGGCATTGCCTGGTCCCAGTACCGGCCACCTTCTGATTAT
>JAQGPB010000088.1 GCA_028293265.1 Pedosphaera sp.
ACGGTGAATTTTGAAGTGAGCTGGGCCGGGCATCAACCGCCGGAAGGCCGCGAGATTGGCGTTGATTTGCTGGGGACTCTGGCCGGGTTGGCGCTCTATCCCGCGCGCCTGTTTCGCAACGGCCCCAGCGGCTACGAATCCATCCATCTGGCGAGCCTCAAGGTTCCGCAGCCGGAGGATCGCGTCCATCACTTCGTCAATTGTGTGCTCGACGGCAAGAAGCCGCTGGTCACGCTGGAAGAATCGCTGAAGGTCCAGCAAATCCTCGATGCGATTTATGCCTCGGCCGCGAGCGGCAGGGAAGTGCGGCTGGGGTGAGCAACGGCGACGGCGCTTTTTCCGCGACGCACCGGTGTTTTCAAGGTTTTTCACATCTCCCCAAAAGCGGTGTCGCGCTGCGCTTGCCACCGCACTCCAAAACCTGGCGGAGTGGCGGGTGGTTCAGGGGTTCAAGGCGCGAATCTTGCTTTCGGGGAATTCTCGCCCATGAACCAGGAAACATCGAACATCGCATGGGGAAAATTCCTGTCGTGCGACGCTATTGCAGCAGCGGACGCACCGCGCGGATGCGGTAGAAGCGGGCGGACGCGTTGGTGTCGGACAGGCTGGTGGAGGTTGCAGAACCCGCCGATGCAATCTGTCCCAGGCCGCTGTCTGTCCAGTTCGCCGAACCGAGGGTGGTGGCTTTTTCCACGTAGTAACAACGGGTCAGCACGCTGTTCCAAGTCAATGAGGCAAAGGTTCCGCCAGCGGAGAAGCTTTGCGCGGTGATCTTCAAATTGCTGGCGGCGTTGTTCGGATCGGTGCCGGCGAGGTATTCCTGCAGGTTGGACATGCCATCACCGTCGGGGTCGGCATTTACGTTGATGCTGATGGTGCCGAAATTCTGGAGTTCCCACGCGTCAGGAATGCCGTCGTGGTTGGAATCCACGCCTTGCTGTATGGAATCCGTCTGCACCAGGGCCACGGCATTGCTCAGGGAAATCCAGCCGCAATTGGCGCTGTAGGCGTAGCCGCTGAACAGGCCGGTCTTGATGTCCACCTTGGGCGCGCCGGTGTTTTCGAAGTTGATCCAACCGATGTTTGCGCCGTAGGCGTAGCCGCGCAAATTGCCGAGGCCATCGGTGTTGACGCCGAAGTCGGTGCCTGAATTGTTCTGGTATTGGATGCCGTTCGCCGGGGAGCCGCCGCCCAGGCTGATCCAGCCGACGTTGGCGGAATAAACATACCCGCTGCAGACGTATTCGCCGATGACCGCGCCGTTGGCGGTGTCGCCGCGCCAGTCCATCCAGCCGAGGTTCGCGCCGTAGGCGAAATGATTGCCGGCGTCAATCGTGGTGGCGGCCTGAGCGCAGGACGTTGCCAATACCAATCCGACCGTCGTTGCAAGGTGGAATCGTTTCATAACATGGGTTCTATACAGCATTTGCGGGCCGGTTAATAGGAAATGTTGACGTTGGGATTCGTATTGGTGGCCATGGTGGTGCCGTTGATCACCGGGCCGACCGGCATGCCCGCAGTGATGCCAACAATGGCTGCGTTGGTGTTGCCGGTGAGCGAATTGCGGATGATCACGTTGGTCACGCCGATCGTGTAAATGCCGTAGTAGTTGAAATTGACATTGTTATTTTCAACCCTGTTCCCGTTGCCGCTCATGGACAATCCCGCGAAGGTATTGTTGAGCAGGTTGTTTTCCGTGGCAACGCTGTTCACACCGAGCGCGATCCCGAAGCTATTTTGGGAGGCCGCGCAACCGGTGATAACCGCGCTATTTGGGATTGAGCCGGAGTTATAACAGTAGATGCCGCCGCCGGGGTTGTGATTCGCCAGACAATTGCGAACGATGCATCCGCCGCCGGCGGCGATTCCGTAGGTATTATTGAATTCGGTGTCGCAAGAATCCACCAGGCTGCGCGAGCCGGAATCTATGCCGGTCGCGCCATTGTTCGCCGCCACCACATTTTGGAACCGGTGGTTCTGGGAACCCAAGGCGTTGATTCCATTGGTTCCCCAATTGCGGATGGTTCCATTGATGACCGCGACACGGGAACCGAAAATGGTGATTCCATCCTTGGAACCCGGCACGCCAATCAGGCTGAAACCATTTAAATCTATCGTCACATCATTGATGCCCGAGTTGACGGTGATCCCGCTGCTCCCAAAAGTGCCGGTGAGGTTGGTTGTCAGGTAATAGGAACCACTGCTGAAGATGGTCAGCGGCAGCGCGGTGATTGGAGTGCGGGCCTCGATCTGGTCGAGTGATTTCATCGTGGGCGCGGGCGATCCGGGCGGCGTCAAGCTGCCTTGGGCCATGCTTGAATTTTGGAAACTCAGCCAGGAGAGAACAGCCAGGACCGGCAACAGGACGGCGGTCTTGGATTTAGGAAGAGGACGGTGAGAGGCGAACTGAATTGACTTATTCATACCCAGGTCTGCGACTGATTTGCCTTTGATACGACAGCCCCCTATAAACCGCAATAGCGATCAGGCGGCAGACTCCCGGCAAGGAAGTCATGCTTTCGGATTCTTGCCCCTGCATGAGCACACCCCATGCCAGACTCAGGGGCGCATGCATGGTGAATCATCAATCGTAAATTTGATCACGGCATGTTGTATTTGAAGGCGATATTGGTGGTGCCGCCGCCCACCGTGCAGGAATTGGCAATGTGAGCATTGATCCCGATGCCCGTAAAGCTGTAACCAAAACTGCCCGTGGCGGTGCCGTTGACCAGCAGACCCGTGCCGCTGCCGGAGCACTGTCCGTAACAATTATTGGCCATGTTGACGGAGATCGCGGGGTTCGCGCCAGAACTGCTGGCATAACAATTATTCGCATTAACGGCAGTCATACCATAACCGGCAGTGGAGTTGCCGGTGCTGTTGTTCGCAACGGTGGCACCCAGACCGACCCCGTTGCCGACGTTGTTGCCATAACAATTCTGGACGTTGCCCGAGTTGATTCCCACGCCATTGCCGACGCAGTCGGCACGACTATCCGAAGCCATCTCCGAAAGAATACCGGTGTTCCCGCATTCTTTCACGGTGCAGCGGGAAACGTTGTCAGCATAAATGCCATAGTTTCCCACCGTCTTGACCGTGCAGGATTCCACAATGGTGGAATTTGCAACGCCTATTTGGATGCCGTTGCTCAAACAGCCGGAAACTGAGACACCTGTAACATGCACGTTAAAGGGCGAGGAATTGGTGTAAAAAATGCCGTTCGCAAAACCGCTGCCGCTGAACACGCCGGCACTGTTGGTGACGCCGCCGGTGATATGGCCATTGAGTATGGTGACGTCGGTGTTGGTGGCGGCCAGCAGTATCCCTGTGCCACTGGCGCTGGGGGCCGTTGATGAAATGGTGAAGCCGTTTAAGTCCAGGGTCACCTGACTGGTGTTGATGGTGATGGCATTCCCTGCACTCACGGTGACATTGGTCGTCAGGTAATAGGAACCTGGCTTGGCGATGGCAAAGGGCGCGGATGAAATCGGCGTGCGCGGCTCGATCTGGTCGAGCGATTTCATCGATGACGCGGGCGCGCCCGGCGGCGTGAGCGAGCCCTGGGCGAAAGCGGTTGAGAGTTGATGATTGAGGGTTGAGAGCAGCAATGCGGCGGCAACCTGAATGACGGATTTTATTTTCATGGCTTTGTTCTTCCTGATTTTTCCGGCTCAAAACGAAAAGTTCGCCCATGGATTGGAATTGGTGATGATTCCGGAGACGGTGTTCGTGACGATTGGCCCGACGACCTGCGAGGTGTTGAAGAAATAGTTGTTGGTCCCGCCGCCCTCGACGGAATTTCGGATGAGGATGTTGTTGGTGAGGCCGAAAATGCCCGAAATAAAAATTCCATATCCCGCGGTGCCGCTGCCGGTCACATGATTGGCCTCGATGCGGTTGTTGGCGCCAAATGCTTCAAGGCTCCCTATGACGCTCGAATTTGTGGTGTTGTTGCCGACAAAATCGTTGCCGAAAACCAAGGAGCCGGAACCATTTACATCAACCCCAGCAGTGGCATTACCGCTAAACAAGCAATCCTTGATCACCCCGCCGCCGGCGCAAAATATCCCGGAATAATTGCTGGAAACAGCCAGATGTTCAAAAGTCACATTCCGGCCGTCACAATAAATGGCAGCCCCGCTCTTCCAGCCGCTGAGCACGCCGTTCCGCACCGTGATGGAAGTGATTTGATTGGAAATATAAATCCCCCCATTGATGGCGTTGGGAACGCCGAAGAGAGTGAAACCATTCAAATCAAGCGTGACGTCGTTGGTGATAATTTGAATTCCATCCTTGCCGTTTATGCCGAAAAGATTTGTGGTGAGATAATATGAACCAGGCTGGCTGATGACGAATTCTGCATAGATATTGCCCGGCGCATGTGCCGCGTCCACGGGCGTGCGCGGCTCGATTTGATCCAGCGATTTCATCGCCGGCGCGGGCGCGCCCGGCGGCGTCAGGCTGCCCTGGGCAAAGGTCGTGGTTTGAACGCCAAGAAAAGAAATGATGGCCAAGAGCAAGGCCGGAAGGGGGGCGTTGGAATTAAAGACTGAACGGTCAAAGGACAGTTTCGTTGGCTTGCTCATAATCAGGGACGTTGCGATGGTTGTTTTTGAATGCGCACCCGCCGGCAAATACAAAAAACTCAGACAGCAGGCTCCCTGACAAGCAAGTCATGCATTCTGATTCTCAGTCACGTAAGAGCAGGCCCCATGCCGTTTTCAACACATTGTGGACCGCAATAGGACTGAAAAACTCGACTTCTTAACCCCGCGCATCAGGGCGCAGCCACTTCCTGCGGGCCTTTCCCGCCATTCACCAGGAAAAGCACCGCCATGCGCACGGCCAGGCCGTTGGTGACCTGGTCGAGAATCACGGAGCGGCCGCAATCGGCAATCTCGCTGTCAATTTCCACGCCGCGGTTGATCGGGCCGGGATGCATGATGAGCACGTCGGGCTTCGTGCGCGTCATCCGTTTTTTGCTGAGGCCAAACAGGCTCACATATTCGCCGAGGCTGGGGAACATGGATTTGCGCTGGCGTTCGTGCTGGATGCGCAGCAGGTTGATGATGTCCGCATCGGCGATGGCTTCGTCCACATCATATGTCACGCGGCAACCCATCTGTTCGAAAACGCGCGGGACCAAGGTGGACGGCCCGCAAAGCGTCACCCGCGCGCCGAGCTTGGTCAAAGCCCATATGTTCGAGCGCGCGACACGGCTGTAAAGAATGTCGCCCAGGATGGTGACGTTCAGCCCGGCAATCCTCCCTTTTTTCTCCAAGATGGTGAATGTATCGAGCAACGCTTGGGTGGGATGCTCGTGCGCGCCATCTCCGGCGTTGACGACGCTGGAGTTGAGGAAGCGGGAGAGGAAATGCGGCGCGCCGGTGGCGCTATGGCGGATGATGATGATGTCCGCGTTGAGCGCTTCGAGGTTGCGGGCAGTGTCCTTGAGGGTCTCGCCTTTTTTGAGGGACGAAGCCTCGGCGGAGAAATTGATGACGTCCGCCGTGAGCCGTTGCGCCGCCAGCTCGAAGCTGATGCGGGTGCGGGTGGAAGGCTCGATGAACAAATTGACGACGGTCTTGCCGCGTAGCGCGGGAACTTTCTTGATCGCACGGGCGCCGACCGCCTTGAACGCGCGCGCGGTGTCCAGCACCGTGCCGATTTCCTCCGGCGTGAGCGATTCGATGTCGAGGAGATGTTTGCGGTGCCAGGTCATTTTTTCTCCAGTTGAACGGAATCTTCGCCGCCCTCTTCGCTGAGCCGCACGACAATGTTTTCGCTCAGCGAAGTGGGAACATTCTTGCCGACGAAGTCCGCCTTGATCGGCAGTTCGCGATGGCCGCGATCAATCAACACCGCCAGTTGAATGCGGCGCGGCCGGCCAAAGTCATTGAGCGCGTCCATCGCCGAACGCACGGTACGGCCGCTGAACAGCACGTCATCCACCAACACGACGGTTTTGCCGGTGACATCAAACGGAATCTCGGTCGGGTGAATATTGGGGCTGAGCCGCTGGTCCAGGTCATCCCGGTGCATGCTCACGTCAATCGTCCCCACCGGCACGGGCTGGCCCCAGATGCCGGCGAGCAAACCGCTCAGCCGCCGGGCCAGATGAATGCCGCCGCGTTGAATCCCGATTACCGCCACGTCCGCGCTGGAATCGTTC
>JAQGPB010000118.1 GCA_028293265.1 Pedosphaera sp.
GTTGCGACGGGTCGTTCCGGTAAACGAAATGGCCCGGCACATGTTCGATGTTGAACACATTGGGGAGATTGATCGGAAATTGCGTGACGCCTTTATTCGAGAGCATTGTTGGCGCGCCGTCGGCCGCGCGCAGCCCCAATTCCTGCATGACGCCAATTGCCAGCGGCTCTTTGCTCCTCGGAATGCAGGCCAGGCCAAAGCGCATTCCCTCCCAGTCAATGATGGCTATTTGGAAATCATCATTGACCGGCGCCGGCGGAAAATGCCGGTATTCCAAAAATGTCGCAAACGCCAGCACGCCGATCCGCCGCGGCGAGAGCTGGACCACGTACGCGATTTTATCCGGCGTAATGCCCCGCTTCAGTTCATCCAAACTTGCCAGGCGTTCACTCATAGAGTTGATGCTTGTTTTGCTTCATGGATTCGCGCAGCCGGTAAATCACTTTGCCCAGCGCCACATTTGAATGATAAAAAGCGAGCTGCTTGGAACAGCCGATATCGCGGCCCAGTTCCGTGAGCGTGCAACGAAACCCGATCCTTGGGCCCCATTGAATGCCCAAACGCAAAAATCGCGAATCGCTCATTTTCATGCGAACGCCGCCTCCACCGGTTTAGCGGCCTTTATGATCAGCTTGCGTTCGCGCCATGCCGCCATCCGCTGGGCCCCTGTCACCTTGCTGCGGCCGCACAACTCGCAAACATTCTCCAAGTTCCACCGGTGGTTCACCCGGAGGCATGGCGGTTGAAATCTTTCAGGCATCGTCAACACAGTTTCCCTTTCTTGTGCAGCCGTTCCAAAAGCCGCAACTGCGCTTCCACCACAAAAATCACGTGCAACCGCACCCGGGAGTTAAACTCCGTCGTATCCGCGTCATTCATCAGCGCTTCAATCGAGTTCCCGCCCGTATCTCCGATTGCCCCGCGATACTTCTCCAAGTGCTTTGGCATCGTCCAATTTTTCATTTCACGCCTTTCGCGGGCAGGAATCCAGCCCTGATCGCGGCCCGCTTAAAAACTCGCAAAGCCTCCAGGTCGCAAACCAGCGCGTCCTGCAATGCCTGGGTCGCAGCCTCCAATTCCGCCGACGCTTTTTTCGTCCCCTTCGTTCGCTTCTGTGAGATTTTTTTCTTCATTATGGTTACAGGCCCTGCCTGGTGCTCCTCAGATTTTGCGCCAACATGTCATACGCCGACCGGATCCGCGCGAACCGTTCCGCATCGCCCGTGTCGGGATTGTCCGGATGAAACTTTTTCGCCAGCAGCCGATACGCTTCCTTCAGCGACTCCTCCGTGAAATTCACCGGCAGCCCCAGGATGGCCCAAGGATCATCGCCGCCCGTCTTCGCCGGGATCGCCAGATAGCCGGCGAAGGCCTGTTCCAACGAACCGACGCCCCAGCGGTCCTGGCCGCGCAACGCCTCGACGTGCTTGGCGATGGCCCAGAGATTGTGCTCCACCTTGTCCCACCGGTCGCAGGCCAGCACCGTCGGGCGTTTCTTGAACGAGAAATAAACCGCCGCGCCCTTGTCCTTCGGCTGCGCCTGTCCGCCGCGCGGCTGGCCGTCCAGCCGCGTCGTAAAATTTGTCGAGACAATCGGGTCGCCCGCGCCCAGCAAAGCCAGCTCATGTAATACCGCGTCTAGCGCCCTGGTCAGCGTGAGCGACGCGCTTTGCTGGAGGCTGCCGCCAAATTTCGACCGCGCAATTTTATGCGCCAGCGTTCGCGGCCAGCCCGCCGGCCAGCTCAGCGGATAAGATTCTTTGGGTGCATTCATGCCTTGATCGTTCCGAGATATTCAATTTTCAGCAAAGCCCAGTCCCTAAATTCCTCGGAGTTCTGCCGCAGATATTCCACCGCCCGCGAAAGCGCAGCCCCAATGGCAGGGTCCGCCGTGCCTACCAAAACGTGCTTTCCGCAACGCCCGCTCAAATAGATGTAAGTAAAATCAGCCCGCCAAACACATTTGCCTCGCCGCAGTATTTTCGGTTTCTTTTTCATCAGCTTGTCATCATCCGTTTCCGCCGCAGGGCGTGTGCGTTCGTCCGCATGCGCGCCATCAGCGCCAGGTCCCCCAAAGCCAGGCGCGCGGCCACATCCCGCTTCCGCGACAACTGCAATTCAATAAAGGCCTCCTCCTGCCCGGGCGCAATTTCCTCATACGCATCATGCGGCTCCGTGCCCCGCAAAACATGCCCCTGAAATTTGCGCCTCACGGATTCCGGGCTTTCCCCGTCCCGGATCGCCGCCTGCTTATATCCTTCAAGTTTTAACATCTGCGTTTATCCAGGTTGATCCGCCATTGAAAACCGCCCAAAAAATCCGCGACCGGCCAGACCCGGTGGCATTGAAAAACCAAAGTTTTAACCCGCGCTGACCCCCGTTCATGTACGCGCCGTTTCATTTCAGTCATTTGCCATCCGTGGCGTACGTGCAGCCAAGCTTGTTCGCCAGCTCGATGCTCCGTTTCATCAGGGCCGTGTAAGTTTCAGGATCGAGCCCGCGCTCCGCCTCGACTCCCATCCGGAAACCCAAATTAAGGATCAAAAGAAAGCGGTACTCGTCGGTCAATTCAACGTTGGTTGTTTTCATATTGGGTCCAGGCTTCGCCTGGTCATATCAAATTAAATTCCCCCTGGCTTTCCTGTGCCGTCGGCTCGACCTCGCGCGCGATCACCAGCAATTCGGCATCCGCCTCCAGCAACTTCGGCACCGCCGACCCGTCCGGCATCGCAGCCTTCCAAACCAGCCCCTCGCGGATTTTGTCGGGACTCTCCGCCGGCAGCCGCAATTTCTTCATCAGCGACCGGTTGCCCGCGCCACCCACCCAAAATTCACACGCAAAGATTTTCACGCTCACGCCTTTCGCCTCCATGACGCCAGAACAAAACGGCAGCGAGCCAGCCAGCCGACGCCTGACGGCTTCGGGTTTTGCACCAGGGGCTTCGGCCGCCCGGGCGTACGCGTGCCGTGAAATTGCTTCATCCGCCCGGCGTGGTCCCGCAGTTCCTGCAGCTTCGCAACCAACCGCACCGCCTCCGCGCCGATCATCGAATCTGACGTGCCGATCAATTCCAACAACGGCTGCGCGTCGTCAATCAGCACGTCCACCGCCTGCTCGATGCGCTCCTCCCGATCCCCGACCGGCCGCACATCCACCACCGCGCTCTTTTTCTCCCCGTTCCCTTCGTTGGCTTCTGTGACGAACCTCGCAGCCTGGCGTACGATCTTCGCCGTGATGCGCTCGCCCGCCGCCAACTCGACCGCCACACGCCAGACCGCAAACTGCTCCTCCGCCGAAAGCCCCGCCAGCGGTCGCACCTGGCTCTCGGAATGAGGCGCTGGCAATCCGCAATCCGCAATCCGAGATCGCAAATTTTCGACGATCCCCGCCGCCGCCATCAGCCGCTGCGCCTGGCGCGATCCAAAGTCCCACCGCCGGACCAGATACTCATCAAACGTCCCGAACGCCCGGTAAAGCCGGTGCTCGCGAATCGTCATCAGCGCCATCCCGACTTCCAAAAACGTCTGCAACCCGCGCTCAATCATCCCCTCGCAAGCCGACAATTCCTGTGTTTCCTCCGTCGTCAGGCTCTCGATGTTCGATGTTTCTGGCGCCAACGGAATGCAACCGCGACTGGCTGACGGTTCACCCTCTCCTGGGGGAGAGGGCCGGGGTGAGGGCGGACAATCAATCGCAGTATTCATGCTGATAAAGCCGTCTCCTTGACCGGCGCGGTCCATTCGCGCATTTCTTCCGCGCGCGAAAACTTGACCAGGCGAAAAATCGCGAATGGAGGCAGGATAATGCCGTGGGCCTGGATTACCTTCATCAGGCCGTCCCACATGGCTTCGCCCTCCTCGCGTTTGGTTATGGCCTTAGGCATGCCAAGAGGCATACCCCCCCCCAGCGCGATCGGCACCGTCAACACGTTCTCGCCGTTCGGCTTCACACACTCGATGAAATAAACTTCTGCGTTCATAAATGATCAGGATGCGCCGGGGTGCCTTCGTTCTCAGCCAGCGACCGGGCACCCCCGACACTGGCGATAGTCAGCCCATCCTGAAAAGCTTGCGGGGAAGTCAGGCCGGGCGCGGAGGCAGCTTGGTGGTCGTGAACCCAAACCAATCGCTTGTCGTCTTCTCCAACGGGGCCGCGCCCGGCCAAAGCCAAAGCTGCTAAATTCTTGACGCCCGGTTTCATCGGGTCCTCTTTCCCCAGCGCCATAGCCACCAAACGCATTGTCCTGGCCCGCGCCACGCAAGGCGGCCGGTCGTGGCAATGGATGACATCATTAAAAATGCCGAACCAGCACGCCTTCCGCGTCTCGCCACAAACCGCGCATTTCAAGGTCGGCCGCATCACACCGCCGCCTTGTTTGTGGGTTTGCTTCTCCAAGACGGACCATCGACGAGGGCGCATTTCAACGCCTCTTCCATCGTTGCGAACATTCCCCAGCACGTGGGCCGGTCCCAAGCGCCGCCATCGAGACAACGCACGTCATAGCGCGTGTTTCCCTTCCAACATTTCACGAAGCCCGGGTGGTCACCGGTTTCCGTTTCGATGTAAGGCACGCACCACCAAGCGAGATGCCGCGACGGCCGCCCCTGGTTCGCGGTGTGGGAAAAACCGTTTGGCAAAACCGGATTCACCGGCACGCCGTCAACAATTTGCTCGCACTTGAACGAGTGGCTCCGGCCATCTTCCCCGGTTAACAATGCGATGGGTTTCACAGCACTGCCTCCGCAGTGGGGACCTCGCCTTGGCCGTTTGCTAAGACCTTGGGCGCTGCCGATTGCGCCCCCGCGATCGGCTCCGCGTGCGGGTGGGGCATCCAATAATCAATCCGCACCTCATCATCGAGCGTGCGCGCCACCGACATGGCATGACCATATTCGGTGCGCGGCCAATGCGCCCAGTGTGCATGCTTAGAGTCAGACGTGTCCCAAAACACCGCTCCGCAAAAAGGATCCACCGCGGTTGAAAAATCATCCGACCAAATCACGCGGCCCACGGCCACGATCGGACGGCCGTCTTTCGGCGCTTCTTCCGTGTTCCATGTGTTCACAATCATATTTGGTTTTCCATTTCGAGGTTTTCACTTTTCGCCATCCCAAGGACCACGCGACCGAGCGCGCCCGGCAGCCAGTCCTCCGGCACCTTGCCGCCCTGGGCAAGAATCACGAACGCCTGCCAATACACGCTGGCGCGGATGTTCTTTTTCAAGCCGTCCAAATCCTGCATGCCGATCTGGCAGGAAATCATTTCGCCCAAAGCCACTTCACCAATGGCCAAAATCGTTATTTGGTTGATGTCATCGAGGCTCATGATTTTGTGATCTCCCGTTCAATCGACGCTACGACCGCCAGATCCGGGTCCGCCATCTTGAGCAGCCAGATACCGAAATTGATTGCCTGCGCGTTCGTCAGATGTTTCGGCACATACCCATCCACGCGCACCCCGCCATCAGGTTTGCGAACCACCTCAAACCAATTGCTCGAATCCACAACCGGTTGAGCATTCGGAAACGTGGGCTTGTAGGAGACGACGTGAGGAGACTCTAATTTCTCCGCCTCCGTTACCTCCGTTACCTTCTGTGAAATTCCCTGCCTTGCGTGCGCCACACCAATGCAGGCCGGATTGTCGTTGCAATGATACACATCCGGCTTGCCCGCCGCCTGGCATACAGAAATCTGCCGATCGCGCCGGTCCGCGCCACAGACTTCGCAAATCATATTGTTGCGCGTCGTGTATCCCTCGTTGTTGGGGTCAGCGTTCATTTAGGTTTTCGGCTATCAGCTATTGGCTGTTGGCTATTCCTGCCGTGTTCCTTGTGTTCCTTCGCGGCCAGCCGCAGCAACCGCTTCTGGGCCGTGATCCGCACCGTGCTCTGCGTTCCCGGCCACGCCAGATATCGACGAAGCATTGCCGCCGGCGCTTCCCGCACAATCTCCAGCCGCGACACCACATCGCGGACCTCTGTCATTTCGCTCGACAATCGCGACCGC
>JAQGPB010000124.1 GCA_028293265.1 Pedosphaera sp.
TTGGCCTGTTTTTATTGGTGGAATCTGCTGGTTGGCGGGATTTTCCCCGCCGTCTCCACCCCCTCACCGCCCCGTTTTCAAAGAGCTGCCTCCAACGGGTGACATCGTATCATACTGCCGGGTTAGGTCAAGGTGTTTTCACACACATGTCACACCGGGCATTTTGGCGGAGCCCAAAGTTTAATGCTGCCATTTGATATGGAGCGACTTACCTGCTTACGCGCCAGGGCGAGCGTTCCGCCCATGACTTCAAGGCGGCCGTTGCCCACGCGGTGGATTTGTCCGAATGGCAGGTGTTGCAGGCGTTGGGGATTTGCGAGGATTCGGTGGTTGCGGGACTAACGAAATGAAAGGTGTGGCTGCGAACATTTACGTCGGCAATTGTCTGGGCGATTTTCGGCATGTGGCAGGCGATGCATTCACTGCCGGCGCTGTCCGGTTTGTGA
The DNA here is from genome assembly GCA_028293265.1 of Pedosphaera sp. The sequence continues at coordinate 447 of JAQGPB010000124.1, forward strand.
TGAGTGTGCTGCTCCAACGTGGGGGCATGGGGACCGTTCGGAGAATTTGGCCCATGACAATCGAGGCACAAAGCCTGGGCCGGCTTGCGCAGGCTCCCACTATTTTCCGTGCCATGCGCGTCGTGACAAGTGTAGCAGGCAACGCCATGCGTGTACATCAGGCTGGTGACGTAGTCGTTGCCCTGCATGCGGTTCTTGTGCGCGGTTCCGTCGGCGAAATGGGTGAACGTGGTTTCGCCGAGCTTGTGCTCTTCCAATTTCCAATGATCGCTCAGCTTCAGGGTCACATCGTAACCGACCGGCCAGTCATAGTATTTTCCCGCGATGGGATTCTCCAACGGGCGTCCCTGGGAATGGCATTGAATGCAGACATCATTGGCCGGGACATAGCCTTGGCGGGCTGAGTTCACGATGTTCGTGCTTGCGGGATGCTTCACATGTTCGCTGCCCGGCCCATGGCATTTTTCGCAACCTACATTCCATTCGGTCACGGTTTTGGTTTTGATGTCGTAGTTGACGGAGTGGCAACCGTCGCAGAGCGCGCTGGTTGGGCGCTTGAAATTATCCGGCGGATACAAGGGAGCCCACCAATCATCTTTGACAAAGTACGGCCGCCATTTTTTATGTGTGACGTCCCATTGCGCGGGCAAAACGTAATAGTCGTCATCAATTTTTTTAAAATAACGCTGCTTCCATTTGCTGCCGTAAACGAAGGCAATTTCGTTGGCAGTGAATTTTACCAGCGGATCGTTTTTGGAAAGGTCCGGGATGATGGCGTCCGGATGTACCCGCGGGTCGCGCACCACGTTGGCCATCGGGGTTTTGCGCCACCGCTCGTAAAGGCTGCCGTGACACTCTTGGCAAGCAGCGGAGCCGACATAATGCGCTGGTGTGGCGGATGTCCCTGGTTGTTTGATGGCAGCTTGGGGCTCGGTCGAAGCGGTTTGCGGCAGATTGCGAATATAGGCAACAAGCTGCCAGGTTTGCTGGTCCGGCAACTGCCAGCCCGGCATGGCGGTGTTGCGAATGCCACTGCGGATGAAATAGAACAATTCGCCGTCAGTCCTCTTTCGCTTTGCGAGGGCGTATCGGCGCAGATCGAGCGGCGGCGGATACAGCCCGCTGCTGGCGGCCGTCTTTCCGCTGCCGTCGTAACCGTGGCAGACTTCGCAATTTTTCTGGTATAACTCGTGTCCGGCAGCGGCAGCCGCTCCATCGGCACTTGCATCAAGCGGGTTCTTAAGCGCCTTGGTCTCTTTTGGAATACTCATTTCCACCAGTCCCCGTGCCACAAAGGTCTCAAGCTTAGAGGGTGTTTGTCGGGCACGCATTCCGCCGGAGCGAATGTAATGATAAGCGGCGCCAAGGGCCAAAACGCAGAGCCCTGTGAGGATAACTACAAAGAGAACGATGCGTTTTCTGGAAGTTAGCTGACCAGATGGGGCAGTGGATTTGGGCGAGTCGTTCATTTTATTGTTGGAGCTGCAATTCGTCGCAACACCCAGATCCGAACAAAGGCCAGAGGCTCAAGCCGCTTTTTGCTTGCAGCAGCTTATTTTAGATTCATTACCAGTTATAGGCAAATAAAATTGCAATTGGCCGCCAGGTCTTTGACGAATCAGAACCGCACTGTGACTGCCGCGTGCAGGCGAAAATCGGGGACGAGCTGCTCGCCGCTGTTGTTGATTTTTAATGGCAGATCGGCGCCGATTTGCGCGCTCATCCGGCTTCCCCAAGTGAAGTGAATCTGCGGGCCGAGATAGACAATTGTTTCCGCCGTATCTTCTGTGGCGATGCCTTGCGCGGTGTCCGCGCCCTTGGTTTCGCCGGAGCAGGCTGCCTGCAGGGCGAGGGTGTAGTTGTGCTTCAAGGCCAGGTAAACGCCAGGGCCACCCACCCAGCTCAGGTCATTGGCAAACCGGTAGTCGAACGCGCCCGGCGAGCGGATGGCGTATTGCACGCTCGCGGTCAAGAAATACCTTTTCCAACGCGCGACCATGCCGGTGCCGACGAGGCCATCCACCGAGCCGGAGCCGTAGGTCAAGTCGTGGCCGCCGATGCC
>JAQGPB010000143.1 GCA_028293265.1 Pedosphaera sp.
ATGCTGCGCATCGCCACCCGCGATCTGGCCCGCCTGACGGACGTCACGGAAATCATCCGCGAATTATCCGACGTGGCGGATGTCTGCTTGGACGCGGTCTGGCAACTCTGCCACTGGCAACTTGCTGAACGTCATGGCCGGCCTTTTCACCAGGACGCTGAAGGACGCTGGGAAGCGACTGCGTTCTGCATCTTTGGCCTGGGCAAGTTGGGCGGGCAGGAATAGAATTACAGTTCCGATGTGGATGTGATTTTCATTTACGCTGACGAAGGCCGGGTTGTCAAGGAACCACCGACCAGGCGAACAGCGCCCGCGGGTGGACTGAGCAATCATCAGTTTTTCAACCGGCTCGCGGAGAAATTTATCGCGGAAGTCAGCCGATTATTGGGCGAAGGGATGCTTTATCGGATTGATCTGCGGCTGCGGCCGGAAGGGGACGCGGGGCCGTTGGCACGGTCGCTGGAGAGTTATGAAAATTATTACGCGCAATGGGGCCAGACTTGGGAGCGCACGATGCTGATCAAGGCGCGTTGCGTAGCCGGCGATAATGTCCTGGCCAACGAGTTTTTGGAAGCGATCCAGTCATTTCGTTATCCCCGTTCGCTGGGCGCGGGGGTTTTGCGTGAAGTGGCGGCGATGAAGGACCGGATTGAAAACGAAGTGGTCAAAGCGGGCGAACTTGACCGCAATGTGAAGCTCGGGCGCGGCGGCATCCGGGAAATAGAATTCGTCGCCCAAACGTTGCAACTGCTCCACGCCGGACGTCAGCCGTTTTTGCAGGGCGCTCAAACGTTGCCGGCGCTTGAGAAGTTGCGGGAATACGAATTGCTCCCGATGGCGGACACCGCGCCGCTGGCGGAGGCGTATCGTTTTTTGCGCGACGTGGAGCATCGTCTGCAGATGGAAGACAACCGGCAGACACATACGATACCGGCTGAATGTGCAGCGCAGGAACGCCTGGCGGCGCTTATGGATTTCACGAGCTTTGCGGCATTTGAAGCGGCAAGAAAAAAGCATGCGAAGGCGGTGCGCAGGGTTTATGACCGGTTGTTGAAGGCGGACTCGATTGAAACTCCGTCACAATTTCCCCGGCAGTTTGAAGGCGCGGAAGCGGAATGGAGGAAGATTCTTGCCGATCATGGTTTCAAAAATATCCAGCAGTCCATTCGGATGCTGAACGAATTTGCGCATGGTCCAGGATATGTGCATGTGAGCAATCGTACCACGGACTTGGCGTGGCAATTGTTGCCGAAGTTTTTTGCGCTTTGTCCAGGACCTGGGCGGGCGGGGGGAGCGCAACGCGCCGTCTTGTCCGATCCCGACCGGGTGCTGACGCGGCTGGACAGTTTTGTGGGCGGCTATGGCGCGCGGGCGACGTTGTTTGAAATCTGGAACAGCAACTCGTCCTTGTTCACGTTGTTGCTGATGTTGTTTGACCGCTCGGAGTTTCTGGCCGAGATCGCAATTCGCACTCCCGATCTGGTGGATGAACTGGTGTCGAGCAGCCGGTTGCGGATACGAAAATCAGCGGAGGTGATTTTAAAGGATTTGCGCCACGGCCGGGACGATGCTGATCAACGCCTCTGGCTGCGCCGTTATCATCAGGCGGAATTGCTGCGGATTGGTTTGCGGGACATCCTGGGACTTGCGGATTTCGAACAAAATCTGACCGAACTTTCCGCGCTGGCGGACGCCTGTATGCAATACGCGCTGGAAGTTGTGTTGCGGAAGCACCGGCTTAAGAGAGCGCCGTTTGTCATCGTCGGTTTGGGCAAGCTGGGCGGCGCGGAAATCGCCTATGGTTCGGATCTCGACATTATTTTTGTGACCGATGCCAAGGCTGGGGAGTTGCCGAGATTGCAGCGGTTGGCGGTGGAAGTGATGGAACTGCTTTCGAGCCACACGGAGTTGGGGGTTGCGTTCATGACCGACGCGCGGCTGCGGCCCGATGGCGAGAAGGGCTTGTTGGTCAATACACTCGATGCATACGAGGCCTATTATCGCACTCGCGCCAAATTGTGGGAAATCCAATCCCTCTCACGGACGCGGCCCGTTGCGGGAGACTTGGAATTGGGAGAACGGTTTCAAAAAATAGTGGCGATGTTGACTGATTTTTCGCCAACAAATGTGGCGGCGAATTTCGGCTTGCGGGCGCAACACAGCAGGCAAGGAATCGGATTGACGGCTTACACGACAAAATGGAGGGAAGAAATCCGGCACATGCGCCAGCGCATCGAGAAGGAACGCACGCCGCCAGGCAAGGATGCGTTGGCGATAAAGACCGGGGCCGGCGGGTTGATGGATGCGGAATTTTTGGCGCAGGTGTTTTGTTTGGAGCGCGGCTGGCAGGAGGCGAATACGTTACGAGCGTTGGTGCGGGCAAGGGATGAAGGGGTGCTGCGGCGCAAGGATGCAAATGAATTGACCGAAAATTGCAGGCAGCTTCGGCGCGTCGAGGGGATTTTGCGGCGGTGGAGTTTTGAGGGTGAGACGGTTTTGCCGGATGACCCGGCGCCGTTTGACCGGGTGGCTGTCCGTTGCGGGTTTGGAACCTCTGAAGACT
>JAQGPB010000151.1 GCA_028293265.1 Pedosphaera sp.
TAAAACTCCGTGAGCTGCTCGGTCATGCCGCCGAAGAAGTGGAGCGCATCTCGCGTAATCTGCGGCCCAGCGTACTGAACGAGCTGGGTCTGGTCGAAGTCCTGCGCGACACCAGCACGGAGTTCGCTAAGCGGACGGGCGTTTCCCTCAAGCTGACTTTCGCGCAGTTGACCGCGCGGCTGCCCGCCAACACCGAGTTGACACTCTACCGCATTCTCCAGGAAGCCTTGAAAAACGTGGAGCAGCACGCCCACGCCCGCCATGTTGCCGTTTGCCTGAGACATCAGGACGCTTTCATTCAGTTGATGATCAAGGACGACGGGACCGGCTTCGATCCGGATCATCACCCGGCCAGACGAAAAGGAAAGGGCGGCCTTGGTCTGCTCAGCATGCGCGAGCGAGCAACCTATGTCGGCGGCGCCCTTACGGTCAAATCGGTTCGTCTCGCCGGCACGGAAATCGAGGTGCGCATTCCCCTGCCGCCAAATGTCACGGCGGCAATCGGTGCAAAAACCAACAGCCGTTAGGGCTGGGGTGAGGGGGAAAGCCACGTCTGTCGGGATAGGCACTAAGCCGGAACCATTCAGTAAGAGTTGGGGAGCGCGCCCGCCTCGGGCGCATACGAGGGCGCCCCGCCCGAGCAGTCCCTTGCGAGGATGCAGCATCCCAATTCTCCCACCAAACGGTGGCGTGTCAGAACCGAAGAAAATGCCCAAACCTCGCCTCCGATCTGTGTCCATCTGCGTTTATCAGCGGTTTTAACTGCATCGTACCGTATAAGCGTGGCGGGTTTCCGACCTGAATGGGGATTGCAACCGCGACTTCCAAATACACCAAATGCGACCGCAACGCTCACCCTCTCCTCGGGGAAGAGGGCCGGGCCACTCCCATTGAGTTAAGGCCAGCCCAAATATTCCAGCGCGGGTGGGGTGAGCGTCCCCGCGAGCCTTCTTCTCCCCCGCCCCGCGACGCAGGAGCGGGGACCACAAAACGCGAAGCGTTCGTCTCTTATGGGGAAACTGACTCGTGGCGGGCTTGGGAAGCCATTGGGCCGGGGAAAGGGCGGGCGTAAGCACTGACCTTTTCGCGCCTTAATTATCGAGATTCAATAAATTGATATTTCCGAATTGGATTCGAATCATTCAAGTTTTTGACACTTTATGAAATAAAATGATTGCCAATGATAGTAAATGGAGCGAGCTTGAACCCTGATGGCCGCAATTAACAAAATTTGACCGCCACTTTTCAAGGAATGCGGCCTTTAACGATTATGGAAAACAACCACGACCTCCCCAACAAAACCCGCTGGTTCTCCATCAAGGAAGCCGCCGAGTACCTGGATGTCGGCGAACCCACGCTTTACCGCTGGATGCGCGAAGGTAAAATCACCTTCCGCAAAGTCGGCGACTCAACCCGCTTCTGGCAGGAGGACCTGGACGCCGTCATGCAGGTTTATCATAGCTCCAAGGATTTGGAAAAAGCGCGCGAGATCTGCCCGGTCTGCCGCCACGATGAATTGCTCGAAGGGCGCGTCCAGAGCACCGGCTTGAATTATTTCCGCCCCGCACAGGCCAAATTCTGGACCCTCAAGCCCGCCAACATCGCCACCACCGCCAAAATGTGCGCCCATTGCGGCGCGATCATCTGGTTTGGCGATACCACCAAGCTGGCCGACTTGAGAACGGACTCTGAAACAAAAAACCCCGCCAAAAATTCCACCGCCGAAAAAGTTCAGTCGTAAATCAACCCCGAACCTGCCCATCAATGACTCACCTCAACCACTCAGCCGCCCGCGAGGTTTATCACAACATCGCCGCGAACATTGCCAAAATCATGCAAGGCCAGTCGGCGGCCACCCGCAAGCTCCTCGCCACCCTCGCCAGCGGCGGCCACGCCTTGCTCGAGGATTTTCCGGGCACCGGCAAGACCACGCTCGCCAAAGTCCTGGCTCGTTCCATTGATGCCTCCTTCAAGCGCATCCAATTCACCCCCGACCTGTTGCCCTCCGACATCCTGGGCGTTTCCATCTTCAACCAGCAGGACCACCAGTTCCATTATCACGAAGGCCCGGTGTTCACCAACATCCTGCTGGCCGACGAAATCAACCGCGCCTCGCCCCGCACCCAGTCCGCCCTCCTCGAAGCCATGGGCGAAAGCCAGGTCAGCGTGGACGGCGAACACCGCACGCTGCCCGAGTTGTTCTTCGTCCTCGCCACGCAAAACCCGGTCGAATTCCGCGGCACCTATCCGCTCCCGGAAGCGCAGATGGACCGGTTCGCCTTGCAGTTCAAATTTGGCTATGTGCAACCGGCTGAAGAGGTTGCCATCCTTGGCGCGCAGCAGCGGCACCAGCATCCGTTGAACGACCTGAAACCCTGTACGACGCTAAAAGACGTCCTCCTCCTCAAACGCGCCACCCAGGACATCCGCATCAGCGAGGAATTGAAACGCTACATCGTGGACCTCGTCGGCGCCACCCGTTCCGCCGCCGGCGTTCAGCTCGGCGCCAGCCCGCGCGCCTCCCTCGCACTAATGAAAGCCGCACAAGCCTTGGCCCTGTTCGACGGTCTCGATTTCGTCACCCCGGAACAAATCCAGGAACTCGCCGGCCCCGTCATCGCCCACCGCCTGGTGATGGAACCGCAAGCCCGCTTCTCCGGCCTGACCGCCGCAAACGTGGTCGAAGAAATCGTCCAAAAAATCCCCGTGCCCGCCTGAAGCAACTGCCTTGAACGCGCTCTGGCACATTCTCTTCCGCTCCTACCGCATTTTTTCCTGGCTGCATTACGGGAGCATGCGGCGGTTTACGGGAACCGGCATGGTCCTGTTGACCGGCCTGTTTGTAACCGCGACCATGGGCGTGGACATGGAAAGCACCGTCGCTTACCAGGCCTTCTCGGTGCTGTTATTTCTGCTGCTGGTGTCATTTTGTTTTGGCTGGCTCTTCCGGGCGCGGTTTTCCGCCACCCGCAAACTGCCCCGGTTCGGCACCGTCGGAAAACCCTTCAACTACCCGGTGATGGTGCTGAACCAAACCCGCAAAACCCAGGACAGCCTGGTCCTGATCGAAGACCTGTCCGACACGCGGCCCGGATTTGCCGAATGGCGTGCCTGGCAACTGGCCGAGCAAAAACAAGCCCGCTCGCTCCGCTTCACCCGCCGTCGCAGCTTGAATCCCTTCAAGCCCGCCGCGGTCAAGGAAGCCGCCATTCCGCAGCTAAAACCAAACGGAGAGGCGGAAGTGCGCCTCGAAATCACTCCGCTGCGGCGCGGCGTCTTGCGCTATCGCGGCCTTACCGTGGCCCGCCCCGACCCGCTCGGCCTCTTCCGCGCCTTGAGCAGATTCTCTCTTCCCCAGGCAGTTTTAATCCTGCCCAAACGCTATCCCCTGCCCCCGATTGCGCTGCCCGGCCAGATGAAATATCAGGCAGGCGGCGTGGCCCTGACCTCCAGCGTCGGCCAGAGCGAGGAGTTTGTCGCCTTGCGCGATTACCGGCGGGGTGATCCGCCGCGACACATCCACTGGCGAAGCTGGGCCAAGACCGGCAAGCCCATCGTGAAAGAATTTGCCGATGAATTCTTCGTGCGCCACGCCCTGATCCTCGATACGTTCATCAGCCACCCGCACGCCGAGGCCTTTGAGGAAGCGGTATCAGTCGCCGCTTCGTTTGCCTGCACCATTCAAACCCAGGAATCTCTGCTTGACCTCTTGTTCGTGGGCGCGGAAGCCTACTGCTTCACCGCCGGACGCGGCCTGGCGCACGCCGATCAAATGCTGGAAATCCTCGCCTCGGTCCGCGCCTGTCCGGACAAATCGTTCCAAACCCTGGAAACCTTGGTGTTGAACCACGCCAGCGCCGTCAGCGGTTGCATCTGCGTGCTGCTCGACTGGGATGAGATGCGGCGTAATTTCGTTCATAAACTAAAAGCCTCGGGCGTCCCCGTGCTCGTCGTCATCATCCTGTCATCTGCGCCTGACCGACCGCTTGAGCCCGGTCCGATGCGCGATGAACCGCATCGTTTTCACACGCTCATTCTCGGCCAGATCGAGGAAGGACTGGTGAAGTTATGAAAACCCCGCCATTCCTTGTTGGCGCGGCCCTGCTCTTCTGGGGCTGGCAGACCGATTATATCCTTGCGGGCGCGGTGATGGCGCTGGTGCTCGAAAGCGCCCGCTTCACCAAGCTCCGTTGGGAATTGTCCAACGAGGATTTCAGCCGCATCTATACTTTTTGCTCCCTGCTTTTCATGGCCAGCGCGGCGTATGCGTTCACGAACAGCAATGGCCCGGCCAATCTTCGAGGGTTGTTTACGAACTCCGGCTTCTCCGCGCAAAGCACGGTCGGCAGCCTGAGCACCAAGACGGCCGTGCTCATGATCCGCTGGCTGCCCATGGTTTTCTTCCTCTTCATCGCCGCACAGACGTTCAGCAATCGCGACGGAATTCCGCTGGAAACCATCTCGTTTTTTCTGCGACGCCGCCGGAAAAAGGCGCGGCAATCCGGCGTCACCCTGCCCGCTTCGCGCACCGTAAACCTGGCTTATCCTTACTTGATCGCCTGTCTGTTTGCGGCCAGCAGCCATCCGTACGGCAATCTCGGTTTTTTTTGGGGATTATGCGGGCTGACGGCTTGGGCCTTGTGGCCAAACCGTTCCCGGCGTTTTGGTTCGGTTGTCTGGGCGGGCACGATGCTGGCAGTGGTCGGGCTGAGTTACGGCGGCCAATATGGCCTGGTCCGGCTGCGCCAGACGCTCCAGCAATACAACCCCGCCTGGCTGGGCGGCCTGGCCGATGACGGCTTCGATCCGATGGAAAGCCGCACGGAAATCGGCCAGATCGGCCGCATCAAAACTTCTGGCCGCATTGTCATCCGCCTCGAAACCAAGAACGGCGCCGCCCCGCCCCAATACCTGCGCGAAGCCGGTTACCGCCTTTACAAGTCCGGCGTCTGGTATGCCGGCAGTTCCAAGGATGATTTTGCGAACCTCACCGAAGACCCGCCCACCAGCGGCACCTGGCCGATCCTGCCCGGCCGGACCAACCCCGCCACCATCGGGATCGCCTGCTATCTGCCCGGCGGAAAAGGCCTGCTGCCCTTGCCGACCGATTGCGGAATGTTGCAGCAGCTCCCCGTTTTCCTAAACCAAAAAAACAGCCTCGGCACAGTCCATGCCGAGGGCCCGGGCTTGGTCATTTTCAACGCGCTTTACGGCAGCCGCGCCACCTTCGATTTTCCGCCGGATACCAACGAAGACCTGTCCGTGCCCATCAAGGAAAAGCCAGCGCTGGGCCAGGTCGTTTCTGAATTGCATCTGGACGGACAGGATCAGCAGAAAACGCTGGAAACCATCAGCCGCTATTTTGGAACCCGGTTCAACTACAGCCTTTGGCAGGAACAGCCCAAGGTGAAAGACACCAACACCACGGCCTTGAGCCGGTTCCTGCTGGCGACTCACAAGGGCCATTGCGAATATTTCGCGACCGCCACCGTATTGCTTTTGCGCCAGCTTCATATCCCCGCCCGCTATGCTGTGGGATATGCTGTCCATGAGCCGTCGGGAAAAAATTACGTCGTCCGGCAAAATGACGCCCACGCCTGGTGCCGCGTCTGGAACCACGACACCCAGACCTGGGAAAACTTCGACACCACGCCCGGCACCTGGGTCGAAGCGGAGCGCCAGCATCGCTCCTCGCTTCAATTCCTTTCCGACGCTTGGTCGCGCGCGGTGTTTGAATTCTCCAAGTTCCGCTGGGGCCAAAGCGGCCTGCGCCAATACCTGCCCTGGGTCTTGACGCCAGTGCTGGGATTGTTGCTCTATCAAATCATATTCCGCGCCAACCGCCGTCGCGCGCGCCAAAACCAAAAAAACAATTCGGGCGGCATGATCTGGCCCGGCCTGGACTCCGACTTCTATCAACTCGAACGCGAACTCGCAAAGCGCGGAATGATCCGCCATTCCAGTGAACCGCTGTCAGATTGGCTGCGACGCGCCACCACTTCTCCCGCCGCCTGGTCCAAATTGAATCACCCGCTTCGTCAAATTCTCCTCCTGCACTATCGCTATCGTTTTGACCCGCAGGGCTTGACCGCCGCGGATCGCGAAACCTTGCGCCGGGAAGTCGCAGTTTGCCTGTCAACCATGGCCTTGGAAAAATGATTCGGCCACGCTTGGCGAACCCAACACCGCTGACGACGGCAAAGCTTGCACGACAGAATTTCACATTCCCAAACCAGCCCAAACCTGTTAATGCCAAGCGCATGAAGTCGCTCACCGAACATCTCTGGTTTGAGGTTCCCAATCGCCGTGGCTTCGTAAACATCACCAGCACGGTCGAAGAACTGGTCCGTAAGAGCGGCGTCCAGGAGGGCCTTTGCCTGGTGAACGCCATGCATATCACGTCATCAATTTTCATCAATGACGCCGAGGAAGGTCTCCTCCATGATTACGAAATCTGGCTGGAAAAACTCGCTCCGCACGCGCCCACTTCCCAATACCATCACAATCGCACCGGCGAAGACAACGCCGACGC
>JAQGPB010000166.1 GCA_028293265.1 Pedosphaera sp.
CCGAGAAGCCGATCACCGCCGACCCGTTGACGAGGGAAGCGCGGGAAATTGTTGATCTGGCGCCGGAAAAACGGACGCCAGACCAGGAAAAACAATTGTTCGCTTTTTATCGGACGCTCGACCCCAAATGCGCCGACGCGAACAAGCAAATCGCCGATTTGCAAAAAGACTGGCCCGCCGCGGATACGACGATGGTGCTCGCCGCACGCCCGCAACCGCGTCTCACTCATGTTTTCCAGCGCGGCGATTTCCGCAATCCCGCCGAGGTGGTCACGCCCGGCGTGCCGGCGTTTATGCCGCCCCTCCCCAAGGACGCGCCAACGAACCGGTTGACCTTCGCGAAATGGCTCGTGGACCAAAAAAATCCGCTCACGGCGCGTGTCGTCATCAACCGCTTTTGGCAGTCATACTTTGGTCGCGGCATCGTCATCACCGCCGAGGATTTCGGCACGCAGGGCGACAAACCGTCGCACCCCGAGCTGCTCGACTGGCTCGCCTGTGAATTCATGCAGCGCGGCTGGGACGTCAAGGCCATGCAACGGCTGATTGTCGAATCTGCCACTTACCGGCAGTCCTCGAAGGTGACACCCGAACTCTACGCGGCGGACCAATACAATCGTCTGCTCGCCCGCGGGCCGAGGTTCCGCGTCGAAGGCGAGGTCGTGCGCGACATCGCCCTGCGGGCCAGCGGCCTGCTCAGCGAGAAGATCGGCGGGCCGAGTGTTTATCCGCCGATTCCCGACGGCGTGCTGAATCTCGCCTACGGCGCGCCCATGAAATGGGAGACCAGCACCGGCGAAGACCGTTATCGGCGAGGGCTTTATACGTTTTGGAAGCGCACCATTCCTTATCCCGGCCTCTCCATTTTTGACGCGCCCAATGCCGACGTCACCTGCGTGCGGCGCGTGATGTCCGACACCCCGTTGCAGGCTTTGACGACGCTGAACGACACCGTGTTTACCGAAGCCGCCCAAGCCCTCGCCCTCCGCGTCTGGAAGGAAGGCGGACCCGCCGACCGCGACCGTGCGATTTATGCTTTCCAACTTTGCACCGGCCGCAAGCCCGACGAAACTGAATTGGCACGCGTTCTCGCATTGGTGAAAGAACAGGAACATTATTTCGAAGACCGCACCACTGTGGCCATCGACGTTGCATCGCCCGACAAAAAAAATCCGACACCCGGCGTGAACCTGCACAAAGTCGCCGCATGGACGGTCGCTTCACGGGTGCTGCTGAACTTGGACGAGACGATCACGAAAGAGTAGAAAAGTACCCAATGACGAAATACCGAAAGAAATCTAAAATACGAATCACCGGGACTAACGCTCCGAGTTGGTGCTTGGGAATTGGGTATTCTTTGGGTATTTCGTCATCGGGTGCTTGGGTACTTTACAAACCATGAACTACGAAAAAGAAATTGATCGCGAAGCCCGCGCGCTCCTCACCCGTCGTCATTTTTTCCGCGACTGCGGCGTCGGGTTGGGTGCCATCGCTCTCGCTTCATTGTTGAATGACACCAAGGTATTGGGCGCGACGTCATCTCCAAAAAGCAGCGACCCGCTCGCGCCGCGCGCCCCGCATTTCGCGCCGAAGGCCAAGCGCGTCATTTATCTGTTCATGGCCGGAGCACCGAGCCAGCTCGACATGTTCGATTACAAGCCGACGTTGAAAAAATACGACGGCCACCCGGTTCCCGCCGAAGTGGTCAAGGATCAGCGGTACGCCTTCATTCCCCGCGACGCGGCATTGTTCGCCACCACGATGAAGTTTTCCAAATACGGCCAGTGCGGCGCGGAACTTTCCGAGGTCTTGCCGCATCTGGCCGAAGTAGTGGATGACATCGCCATCGTCAAATCCATGACGACCGATGCGTTCAATCACGCGCCGGCCCAGATTTTCATGAACACTGGCGCGACGCAGTTTGGCCGCCCGAGCATGGGATCATGGGTGACGTATGGTCTGGGCAGCGAATCACAATCGCTGCCGGGATTTGTGGTCTTGAGTTCTGCCGGCGGGACCAGCGGCGGCGCGTCGAATTGGGGTTGCGGTTTTCTGCCGACGGTTTTCCAAGGCGTGCCTTTCCGTCGCTCGGGCGATCCCATCCTGAGCTTGTCCAATCCCGCCGGCATCACTCCCCAGATGCAGCGGCAATCACTCGACCTGCTCAAGAGCCTCAACCAGCATCACCTCGACGAAGTCGGTGATCCGGAAATTGCGACCCGCATCAACAGTTTCGAAATGGCGTATCGCATGCAAACCAGCGCGCCGGAATTGATGGATATTTCCCAGGAAACCAAGGCGACCCTCGACATGTACGGCGCGGAACCGGGCAAAAGTTCATTTGCCAACAATTGCCTGTTGGCGCGGCGCCTGGTGGAACGCGGCGTGCGGTTCGTCCAGCTTTATCACGAAGCTTGGGACCATCACAGCGAAGTCATCAAGGGCGTCAAGGACCAGTGCGGGCTGACCGACAAGCCCGCTGCGGCGCTGATCAAAGATCTCAAGCAACGCGGCCTGCTGGAGGAAACGCTGGTCATCTGGGGTGGGGAATTTGGCCGCACACCGATGGTGGAAACCAACGAATCCGCCGGCCGCAAAATGGGCCGTGATCACCATCCGCAAGCCTTTACCATGTGGATGGCCGGCGGCGGCATCAAGCCGGGCCTGACGATGGGCGAGACGGATGAGTTTGGTTTTCACATCGTCCGCGACCGTGTTCATGTTCATGACCTGCACGCGACGCTGCTCTATCTTTTAGGCTTCGACCACACGAAACTGACTTACAAATTCCAAGGCAGGAATTTCCGGCTTACGGATGTGGAGGGAGAATTGGTGGAGAAGCTGTTTGTGTAATCGGGTGTTTACCACCCACTTTTCGACGAAAGCCTCTTCAGCACCCACCTTCGAAACATTGCGGCTTTCGATGCCGGGCTTTTCAAGAAAGTAGTCGCGCTAATGTCGCACAAATCATTAGTTCGCCGGTCGTCGCATCGCCAAGGAATCGGTAATATCGCTCAAAATGGGAAAGAATGGAATGCGCCTTGCTGTCTCATGATCCACGATGAAGGGCAAAAGCTTCTTTTGGGCCGCATTATTTCTATTTGGATTTGTCTGGCAGTCGGATGCCGGAAGTCTCCAGCGCATTGGTCATACGACTTTGACCCCGCGCCACTCCCTTCCCGATGACAAAGGGATGTATGCCGCAGTCATAGACCCGGTCGGCGGCTACGCCTATTTTTTCGGCAACTACTTGTTCAAGCTCGACATCACTGGGAATCTTCCCGTGATGGTCGGCACGAACATCCAGACTGGACAGTCCGCCGAGGCCGCAATTGATCCGGCAGGCGGATTTGCCTATCTGCCGAAGGGGAATGGACTCATCAACCGCTACGCGCTTGGATCTGGAAACAATTCACCCGCCAGCGCCGGCTCCCTCACGTTGCCAGGCTCCGGCCCCGTCTCCATCGTCATTGATGACTCGGACCCGAATCCAACCAATCACTATGGTTACGTGCTTACCTCCGGCACTCCCGCCAAGGTGGTCAAGGTGGCCCTCTCCAATTTTACCGCCGTCTCCTCGGTGACGCTCAATGCCGGGGAAAATAATTTTGCCTGGGGGCAGATTGACACCAAGAATGGCTATGCCTATTTCGCAAGTTATATTCTCTATACCAGCCCCGCCATCCCGCAAATTCTCAAGATTAAATTGACGCCCGGCACGAATGCGCCCATCCGTATCGGCACCGTCAACCTGGGCGCAACGCCCGTTCCGCTTTGGACATCTTCCATTGATACCTTGCATGGTTACGCCTACTACTCAACGGACAACGGCACGACCAACATTCCAGAAACCGTTTTCAAAGTGAAGCTGGGCGACGGCGATGCCTTGCCAACGCCGGTGCCGTTCGGCGGCGTCAGCTTTCACACCAACGAGGTGCAGATCATTTCCCAAATCATTGACCCTGTCGGCGGCTATATTTATTTTAATGATGACAATACCTATCCCGGCCGGGTTTATCAATTTACCCTGAACGGGACTAACCCGCCCGTGGAACTTGGTTATTTGCAACTTCAAGGTGGTACGCAAACACCTCCGCCCAACGGCATCACCGCCAATAATACCACCACCAATGCCGACGGGATCGTTCCCTTTGGGGAGGTCTTTCTGCGCTCGGCGGTCTTCGACCCCGTGCGTGGGTTTGCCTATATCGGCCAGGACTGCCGCCCCAATCAAGTCGTCAAAATCCAGGTCGCTCGCGATGTGCCCGTCATGACCAGTGCGGGAACTCAGCCGGGCGGCGTGTTTCAATTCAGCTACACCAATACGCCGGGCGTGGCAGGCGTCATACTGGCAGCCACGAACGCCGCATTGCCGGCGACCAACTGGACCGCACTCGGCACTGCCGCAGAAATTTCGTCGGGCCTGTTCGTGTTCGCCGACCTGCAGGCCACGAACAGCCCGCAACGCTTCTACCGGGTCCGTTCACCCTGACGGCCGCATTAGTCAGTTGCCTGTCATAAACAACCGATCAACTAAAAAAATAACCCCATGAGACACCTTAAATGGCTCTGTCGGCTGATATTCGCAGCCGGATTGCTGGCAACGTCGGCCGAGGCTTCCGTCACGCTGACGAATCCCATCGTCTTCGTCACGCAGCCGCCGATTCCGCGCGAACTCAACAGTTCGGTGTCCAACACCTTTCTGTCGGTTGTCACAATTTTTGGCAATCACCTGCCCGACACCGCCCATTGCGCCCGCGGCGGGGATTTGTGGCTCCGTTACACCAACGGGGCGCTGCTCAATCTCACCCGCGCCGCCGGTTATGGCCTCGATGGCATCCAGCACACCAACGGCATCGCCGTGCGCGATCCGCAGATTTCCTGGGACGGCAGCCGCATCCTCTTCAGCATGGTCGTCGGCGCGCCGCGTTTCTCCGGCGACACCAACATTTTCTTTTGGCAGCTTTACGAACTGAACAATCTTGCTGCCGTCATCGCCAATTCGAACATTCCGCCCGTCATCGTCAAGGTTCTCAATCAACCGGCTAACTGCAACAACGTCAGCCCTTGCTACGGCTCCAACGGGCGCATCATTTTCACCAGCGACCGCCCGTTCAACAACCAGTCCTGGCTTTATCCCCAGCGCGACGAATACAAAGGCGCGCCGACTGTCACCGGCACTTACAGCCTCGATCCCGTCAGCGGCAATCTGGTCATGCTCGAACATCTCCCCAGTGGCGTGTTCAATCCTTTCGTGGACAGTTTCGGGCGGCTCATCATCACACGCTGGGATCATCTGGTGCAGGATTCCAGCGCCACCGGCGACCGCCTTGGCCGCACGACCAACGGCTCCTTTACTTTCACCAGCGAAGCGTCAAATGCCGTCGTCCTCGCCTCGAACCCGCTCGAAAATTTTCCCGAACCCGTGGATTTCGACACCAACTACGCCGCCGCTCTCGGCGTAAATCCTAACGGCTTCAATTTCCTGCTTCCTTGGGCGCTCGATCAAGCAGGCGGCAACGAGGAAGTGCTCAATCACGTCGGGCGGCACGAGTTGCTTCCCGGAGTGGCTCCATCGTTCACCAACGACCCGAACCTCATCGCGTTCACCAATGCCGCCACGCGCGGAGCCTTCGGCATCGAAAGTTCCAACACCAATTTCATCCAGAACTTCATCCAGATCACCGAGGATCCGCTCCATCCGGGAACCTATTTCGGCGTGGACGCGCAGGATATTTCCATCTTCGGCGGCCAGCATGCGTCCGGGCAGATCGTCTCGCTCACCGGCGCAATGGGCTTGAATCCCACCAACATGGCCCTCAGTTACATCACTCCCAAATCCGGCGCGAACGGACCGAACAATCCCGTCGGCCTCTTTCGCAATCCCCTGCCAATGTCTGACGGTTCTCTCGTCGCCGCCTATACGCGCACCTTTACGGGAACCAACTTCGGCGGTTGGGACACTAACCTCGGCTCCGTCGCCGCCCCCATCTCCATGTATTCCTTCCGGCTCATGACCTTGGTTAACGGCGGCGCAGCATGGGCAACCAACACCTTCCTCACCGGCGGTTTGACGAACCCAGCCACTTACTGGGATGGCACCACGCTCGTTTCCAACGCTGGTCCGCTTTGGGAATTGCAACCCGTGGAAGTTCGCGCGCGCCCCGTTCCGCCCTTGATCGTGACGCCGCCCGCCTCCATCGAACAACAAGTTTTCGCCTCCGAATCCGTGGACCTGCCCACGTTCCAGGCCGACCTCGCGCAACGCAACCTTGCGCTGGTCGTGAGCCGCAACGTCACCGCCCGTGACGCCGCCGACAAGCAACAGCCCTACAATCTTTCCGTGCCCGGCGGCGTCCAGACGCTCGGCACCAACACCGGAAAAATCTACAACATCACCCACCTGCAATACCTCCAGGCCGATTATCTGCGCGGCTACAATTTCGGCAACACCAACACCATTCAACCCGGACGCCGCATCCTCGCGACACCCCTGTACGCGTCTGCCGCCTTCAATTACGCCAGCACCCTCAGCAACGCGCCCGTGGGCGGCATTCAACTCATGTCCGACGGTTCGCAGGCGACCATTGTTCCCGCTGGCCGCGCCATCACCTGGCAGCTTACCGGCGTCACCAACGAAAGCATCGTCAAGGAACGCTACTGGCTCAACTTCCGCGCTGGCGAAATCCGCACCTGCGCGAATTGCCACGGCATCAACGACGTGGACCAGGCTGGCCGGCCCGCGCCCACCAACGCCCCGCTCGCCCTTCGTCAACTCCTGCGTTTTTGGCGCACCAATTCGGCGAACGCCTATTCGCTCACCGTCAGCAATGGAAATGGCGGCGGCAATTTCGGTGCGGGCAGCATCCTGACCTTGACCGCGAATCCCGCGCCCACGGGCAAGATTTTCTCGCAATGGACCGGCTCCGGCGTGAGCAACTTCTTGTCGCCAGCCACTCTCTTCACCATGCCCGCCGGCAATGCGTCCGTCACCGCCGTCTATTCCGATCTCCCGCCGCCCATACTCGGCGGCATCCAATTGCTTGGCGGCACGAATCTTTTGATTACCGCCGCCGGACTCGCAAACCAGCCATGGGTTTTGCAATCCTCCACCAACCTCGTGGCCTGGACCGACATCAGCACCAACCTCGCCGACGCCTTGGGCCACTTGCAGCTCACCAACGTTTCCACGTCCGGCGCCGGGCAGAAATTCTTCCGGCTGAAGTCTCCTTAAAACCAACCTTCTACGGGGCGCGGGTCTCCGACCCGCAGCAACGGTGTGACGACGAGCGCGCAGGCAAGCTACCGGGACGTCCCGGTTTTCGGGCGTGCTGCGGGTCGGAGACCTGCGTTCCGTCTAGAAACTACGGGGGATTGAACCTCCCTTTGATCTCTATTTCACCGTCGTCATTTCAAACTTCGGGTTCACTTCCAATCGCAGTTCCTTGAACCGGACTTCCATCGGGCCGCCGGCGTGCATTTGCAAACCGGTGATGCCGCGCTTTGAGATTTGCGGGTCATCCAAATCCACGCAGAGATGGCCGTTGATGGCGGTGCGGATTTTGCCGTCCACGGCCAGGATTTCGTAGGTGTTCCAATCGTCCGCGTTCACATACGGATCGCCCGGCTTGTTGGAAAGAATGGCGCGGCCGTTTTCCTCATAGAGCTTGCCCCACCAGCCGGCGCCAACGTCCGCCTGCGGGCCTTTCATTTCGTAATCGCCGAATTTTTCGCTGCGGAATTGCACGCCGCTGTTTTCCTTGTTTGGCGTCAGCTTGATCTTCAACACCAAGCGGAAATTTTCGAGCGTCATCTGGCTTTTCAAGAATTCGTTGTGCTTCAAGCCGGTAGTGGTGCTGCCGACAATCTCGCCGTTCTCGACGTGCCACAAATGTGGGTCTCCGTCCCAGCCGATCAGGTCTGTGCCATGAAAAAAGTCGCCCGGATTGGCCGGGACTTCGCTCACCGGCGGCAGCGGCACCTGGCCAGGGCGGCTGAGATAATACAGCAGGTCGCGGACTTCCTGTTCGGTGAGCTGCTGGAGCAGCCCCTCTGGCATCATCGAGAGCGGGCTGATTTTCTGCGACTCAACCTCGTCCTTCGGCAGCACAAGCTGTTCATTCGCGGTAACGACGGTGAGCGCCTTGTCGTCCTGCTTGGTGACGATGCCGGTGATGCTGCGGCCATCCTTCATTTCAATGTTGGACGCGCGATATTCATTGGGAATGACAGCGTTCGGGTCAACGATGTTCAGCAGGATGTAATCAAGATCGGCGCGCTGCGAACCGGTGAGGTCGGGACCGACGTGGCCGCCGCTGTCAAACAGGGTGTGGCATTGCTGGCATGTCTTGGCAAAGACGGCGCGGCCGCGCGAGGCGTTGCCGGGTTGCGAACCGCCGGCCTGGTAAATGCGTTTGAACTTCGCGATGTCAGCCTTCATCTCCGCGCTGCTGTCGCGCGAGACGCCCCAGAGTTTCACGATGTATTGCTCGACCTCCTTGTCCTTGAGATTGCGAAGCTGCCGGACGAGGTCGGCGGTGAGGTCTTTCGCGTTGATGCTGCCCTGGGAAATTGTTGCGAGCAAAGGCTTGGCAAAATTGACGCGCGCAACGAGGGTGCTGAGCGCATCGCGTTTTTGGCCGGCAGCGAGCGTGGAATAAACGGCGAGAATGGTGTCGGGAGTTTTGGCGTCGTCATAACCGGCGAGGCCGCGCAACGCGGGGCCTTGGAGATCGCGGTTGTTGAGCAGCTCTTGGAGGAGCGGCGCGAGGCCGGTGTCGTGCGCGGCCAGGAGGGAATCCATGGCGGTGCGACGCGCGCCGGCGTCGGCGGAATCGTCCATGAGCGTTTTGCGGAGCGAGGCGAGCGCGCTGGAACTGCCGAAGATGAGCGAAAGCGACTGGACTTGAGCGCGGATATCGGCATTCGCGCT
>JAQGPB010000187.1 GCA_028293265.1 Pedosphaera sp.
GCCTGGCAAAATCGGTTTTTTGTTTCACGTACGGGAAGGCGGACGGGTTGAGCACGTTGGAATGTTCCGGCGGTTTTCAACCTTCGGGCTGCCAGACTCCGGATGGACGCCTCTGGTTTCCGACCAGCAAGGGGCTGGCGGTCGTGGACCCTGCGAATGTCAAAATCAATCCCCTGCCGCCTCCGACGATCATCGAGGACGTGACCATGGACGATCAGACGACATCGCTCCCGCCAGCGGGAGCTTCGGCCGCGGCTTACCGGCTGGAAATTCCACCCGGCAAACAACGTTTTGAATTTCGCTACACCGGTCTCAGCCTGGTCGCGCCGGAGAAGGATCGTTTTCAATATCAGCTCGAAGGCTTGGAATCAGACTGGGTCATGGCCGGAACGCGGCGGGTTGCCTACTACAGCTATCTGAAGCCGGGCGATTACACTTTTCGCGTGAAAGCCTGCAACAACGATGGCGTCTGGGACCAGATGGGCGCCACCCTCTCGATTCGCATCCTGCCGCATTTCTGGCAGACCTGGTGGTTCAGCGCGGGGATGATTCTGGCCGGCGGGGGCTCCGTGGGCGGCGTGGCACGCTATCTGACCCGCCGCCGGCTGCGCCAGAAAATGGAAAAACTCGAACGCCAGCGCGCCATTGAAAAAGAGCGCGCCCGCATCGCCAAGGATATTCACGACGACCTCGGCGCCAGCCTCACCCGCATCACCCTGCTCAGCCAATCCGGCCGCATGGATCACGAAGACCCCCATCAGGCCGCCGCGGATCTCGATCAAATCTACAGCACCGCCCGCGAACTGACCCGCGCTATGGATGAAATCGTCTGGGCCGTCAGCCCGCAGCACGACACGCTCGACAGTCTTGTGACTTATCTGGGCAAGTTTGCGCAGGATTTTTTGAGCGTCGCGGGAGTCCGTTGCCGGCTCGATGTTCCCATTGAGCTTCCAACGTGGCCGTTGACGGCGGAAGTGCGGCATAACTTGTTTCTCGCGTTCAAGGAAGTATTGCACAATGTGCTCAAGCACGCGTCCGCGACTGAAGTTCGGATTTCCCTGACACTGGCGAAGTCCGGCTTTTCGTTGACGGTGAACGACAATGGCAAAGGGTTTGACCCCGCCCGCGTCGGCGCGGCCAGCCCCGAGCAGGCCAGCGAGCAGGTACTCCGTTTATCCAATGGCAACGGCCTGACCAATGTGAAAAAGCGGCTTGAAGAAATCAGCGGCGCGTTTGAACTTCGAAGCGCCCCCGGCGAGGGGACGCACGTGAGATTCTGGGTTGCGGTGAAGAATTGATTACCAAAGTACAGGAGGTTACGCTACATGGCTCGGGTGTCTGGCCGATTGTGCATCCGAGAGTGGCGCTTGATGCAATTACTAATTATGAAGCAGCGAATCAAATCTGAAGCAATGTTTGCCGAAGCTCTGAGATGTATTCCCGGCGGAGTGAACTCGCCGGTGCGGGCGTTTCGCGCGGTGGGCGGGCAGCCGTTCTTTGTCAATCGGGCCAAGGGAGCGCACGTTTTTGACGTGGATGGAAATGATTACGTGGATTATGTCGGCACTTGGGGGCCGGCGATTCTTGGGCACGCGCATCCGAAGGTCATCCGGGCGGTGCAACAGGCGGCGGCGAGCGGAACGAGCTTTGGCATTCCCAATCCGCTGGAAGTGACGATGGCGAAGCTGATTTGCGCGACGGTGCCGAGCGTGCAAAAGGTGCGGATGTGCAGTTCGGGCACGGAGGCGACGATGTCCGCGATCCGGCTGGCGCGGGGATTTACGAAGCGCGATAAGATCATCAAATTCGAGGGATGCTATCACGGGCACGCGGATTCGCTGCTGGTGAAGGCGGGGTCGGGCGCGCTGACGTTCGGGCATCCGGACAGCGCGGGCGTGCCGGCGGCGTTCACGCAACATACGGTGGTGTTGCCGTTCAACGACGAGGAGGCGGTACGGGCGGCTTTCGCGGCGAACACAGATACAATTGCGGGCATCATCATCGAGCCGGTGCCGGGCAATGCGGGCCTTTATCTGCCGAAACCGGGTTACTTGGAATTTTTGCGGGAGATTACGGCGGCGAACGGCGCGTTGTTGATTTTTGATGAAGTGATGACGGGATTTCGCTTGGCGCGGGGCGGAGCGCAGGAACGATTTGGCATCACGCCGGATTTGAGTTGCTTTGGCAAGATCATCGGCGGCGGGCTGCCAGTAGGGGCGTTTGGCGGGCGGGCGGAAATCATGGATTACCTCGCGCCGCTGGGACCGGTTTATCAGGCGGGGACGTTGAGCGGCAATCCGGTGGCGATGGCGGCGGGAATTGCGACGCTGAAGGACTTGCGGAGTGCGGAGTGCGGAGTGGGGGGAGCGGTGATGCATATGTCCGGTTGGAGGAATTGGGGGCGCAATTGGAAGCGGGCATGACGGAGGCGGCGAAGGTGGCGAAGGTGCCGGTGCAGTTCAAGCGGATTGGCTCGATGTTCTGCGGCTATTTCACGGACAAGCCGGTGCATAATCTCGCCGATGCGATGCACAGCGACCGCGCGCGGTTTGCGAAATATTTTCATGGGATGTTGGATGAGGGGATTTATCTTGCGCCGTCGCAATTCGAGGCGGGATTTATTTCGGTCGCGCACACAGAGGAGGATATTGGTAAGACAGTACAGGCGGCGACGAAGGTGATGAGGACATTATGAGTCGCAATCAGCCGGAAAAATGGAAGCAACACGGACTCAATATTTATGCGCATACTTGCCATTGACCACGGAACGGTGAGGATGGGGATCGCTGTGAGCGATGAACTGGGGATGATTGCGAATCCGCTGGAATTCATTCCGGCGGAGCCGTTCGACAAATTTTTGGCGCGGTTGAAGGAAATCATTGAGGAGAAACAGGTGGAGCAGTTGCTGGTGGGGATGCCGCGCAACATGGATGGCAGTTATGGTCCGGCGGCGGCGAAGGTGCAGGAATTCGTGGCGAAATTGAAGGAAACGGTGACGGTGCCGATCAAGCTTTGGGATGAGCGGCTGACTTCGGCGCAGGCGAACCGTTTTTTGATCCAGGCGAATGTGCGGCGTGATGAACGCAAGCAAAGGGTGGACAAGATGGCGGCGGCGATTTTGCTGCAGAGCTATTTGGGCAGTGTGGGAAGCTGATTTTTAACCGCAGATGAACGCAGATAAACGCAGATTGGGAATGGGGCAGGCAAAGTCCGCACTGCGAGACGCTGTCGCGACTCATGCCGCTGACGGAGAAATCAACCCGCAATCTTCCTGGCTTCGTATCTGCGTCCATCCGCGGTTTAACTTTCATGGAAACGCTGAAATTTAAATTGACGATTGCGTACGATGGGACGAACTACGCGGGGTGGCAGGCGCAGAAGACGGGCGTGGGGGTGCAGCAGCGGGTGGAGGAGGCGTTGGGCAAATTGTTTCCCAGCGTGGGACGCATTCACAGTTCGAGCCGGACCGATACGGGGGTGCATGCGCTGGGGATGGTGGCGCATGTGGAGATTGCGCGGGCGGAGTTCAAGATGGCCGCAGCCAGGCTGGCGCTGGCGATCAACGCGCATCTGCCGGAGGACATCCGCGTGGTGTCGGCGCGGCGTTGCGCGGCGGAGTTTCACGCGCGGTTCGATGCCGCGGGCAAGCAATACCGTTATTTCGTGTGGAATCATCCGGCGATGAATCCGCTGCTGCGGCACCAGGCGTGGCAGGTGCCGCGCAAGCTGGATTTGCCGGCGATGCGTTCGGCGGCGCGTTTGTTTTTGGGAACGCACGATTTCAAATCGCTGGCGGCGAGCCGCAATTATGAGCCGGAATCCACCGTCCGCACTTTACGCCGCTGCGAATTGCGCAGGAGCGGGCCATTGCTGACGTTCATCATCGAGGGGGATGGTTTTCTTTACAAAATGTGCCGGGGAATTGCCGGCACGTTGGTGCAGGTGGGACAGGGAAAGATTGCGGTGGAAGAGATCAAGCAGATTTTGGCGGGCAAGGACCGTCGGTTGGCGGGGATGACGGCGCCGGCGTGCGGGCTGGTTTTGTGGAAGGTGTTTTATTCAACAAATCGGAAACATCGAACAACCAACATCGAACATCGAACATCGAAGGCCGGAGGTGCGGGTTGAACATCGTGCTCGTGGAGCCGGAGATTCCGCCGAATACAGGCAATGTGGCGCGGCTGTGCGCGGCGACGAAGACGCGTTTGCACCTGATCGAGCCGTTTGGATTCAGTCTCGACGACCGGCAATTGAAACGCGCGGGGATGGATTATTGGGAGCAGGTCGAATGGCATCGGTGGCCGAACTGGCCGGCGTTCCAGGAAAAACTTCCAGCAAACGCGCGGCTCTGGTTTGTAGAATCGAACGGCCCGAAACTATATTCGGAAGCGGCGTTTAAGCCGGACGATTACCTGGTGTTCGGGCGCGAGACGGCCGGGTTGCCGTCGCAGTTGCTCGAGCAAAATCGCGAGCGGTGGCTGCGCATACCGATGTTCAATGAAGCGTCGCGGTCGCTGAATTTGTCGAACTGTGTTGCGATTGTGCTGTTTGAGGCGTTGCGGCAGCGGGGGTTTGGGGAGTTGTGAAGCCTGTATTGCGGGTTGCGTATTGCGTGTTAAAACAAGCTGCCCACGCAATACGCAACACGTTTCACATCTGCGCTTCGGCTTCCCGGATCAGCGCGATGACTTTGTCCGGGGTTTCGGCGGCGAGGAGGGCTTTGCGCAGTTTGGGGTTGCGCAGGATGCGGCTGATGCGGGCCAGCATGGCGAGGTGTTGCGTGACGGTGGGCGCGATAAGGAGGAAAAACAGACGCGCCGGAACGCCGTCAATGGACGAGTAAGGAATGCCCGTGTCGTGCCGGCCAAAGACCAGGATGGGATGATCCACCAGCCCGACAAGAGCGTTGCGGGCATGGGGCAAGGCGATGCCATCGCCAATGCCGGTGCTGTGGAGCTGCTCGCGCTCCTGCAAGGCGCGCAGCAGCGTCTGGCGCGCTTCGGGACGGCCGGCAATCTCCTTGATGTGATCCACGAGTTCGGTGAGCACGGCATCGCGGTTCTGACCGGAAAGATGCAGTTGGATGGCATCGGGCGGGAGCATTTCGCTCAGGTTGGGGCGTCGAGAACCGGCGTTTTCCATATTGGGAATTATCTTAAAGGCCGCACCGATGGGAGGAGAAGAAAAATATTCTGCCCGGCAAAAACTATTCCTTGGCGCCGGATTTCTTCAGCAGTTCCACGATGTCGTCGTGCTCGTTGTTGCGGGCGTAATAGAGCGGGGTTTTGTTGCTGTAGTCGGGCGCGTTGACGTCTGCGCGGCGGCTGAGGAGGAGTTCCACGACGTGGAATTGGCCGCAGGTGGTGGCCATATGGAGCGGGGAACGCCCCGGATAATTCCGGCGGTTGATGTCCGCGCGATGATCGAGGAGCACCTTGACGATATGGAGATGGCCGACGCGGCAGGCAATGTGCAGGGGCGTGACACCGTGCTTGTCGAAGGCATCCACGCGGGCGCGGTGGGAGAGCAGCAATTCAGCGACCGGCTGATGGCCGGAAATGGCGGCATGGTGCAAGGCAGTCCAGC
>JAQGPB010000189.1 GCA_028293265.1 Pedosphaera sp.
GGCGTCCCGCCGCAAACCTCAATTCCGATATTCCCCAAACCAATCAGTGCTTCGCAAAAGGGATTGCCAGCCGACGGCGCAACGCCATCGGCTGCACGCGGGACGCGTGCGCTCCCCTACTCCGGCAAACTGAGCCACCACCTTTGGTTCAATTCAATGCAAAAGCGCGCCCTCACAAGCAAAGCTTGATTTCCAGCCTGATTCTTGGGTTTACTGGCGCTAATGACCGCCCGGCGGCGGCGGCAATTCCACCACGCATGAATCTCGCTGAAATCCCGGAATTAAAGCCCAGCGAACTTTACAGCCCTGATCTCGCGCCCGTGCCCGCGGCGGCGCGAAAATGGCACGTATGGAATTTCGCCGCGCTCTGGATCTCCATGGCGGCCTGCATCCCGACCTACATGCTGGCGTCGTCGCTCATCGCCGATGGGATGAACTGGTCGCAGGCCATCCTCACCATTTTTCTCGGCAACCTCATCGTGCTCATCCCGATGGTGCTCAACGCCCACGCCGGAACCCATTACGGCATTCCCTTTCCGGTGTTCTGCCGCGCGGCCTTCGGCACCGTGGGCGCGAACATCCCCGCGCTCCTCCGCGCGCTCGTCGCCTGCGGCTGGTTCGGCATTCAGGCGTGGATCGGCGGCAATGCGATCTACAAAATCCTCGGTGTGTTCATCCCTTCGCTGCTGCATTCGCCGGTCCTGGGCGCATTGGGAATCAACCTTCCCCAACTTGTCTGCTTCCTTTTTTTCTGGGGCATCAACATCTGGATCATTTGCCTCGGCATTGATTCCATCCGTGTTTTGCTGAGCATCAAGGCACCCTTGCTCATCGCGCTCGGATTGGCGCTGCTCGGCTGGGCGTATCATTACGCGGGCGGATTCGGCCCCATTCTCTCACAACCCTCCGCCTTCGCGCCGGGCCAGCCCAAAAGCGGGCAATTCTTCGCTGAATTTGTTCCCTCCCTCACCGCCATGGTCGGTTTTTGGGCAACCCTTTCGCTGAACATCCCGGACTTCTCCCGTTACGCCCGCTCGCAACGCGACCAAATCCTCGGCCAAACCCTCGGCCTGCCGGTGACCATGGCGCTCTACGCCTTCATCGGCGTCGCGGTCACCTCCGCCACCACCATCATTTACGGCACCACCATTTGGGACCCGGTGGATGTCCTCACGCACTTCACCAATCCGGTCGTACTGATCGTCGCCATGCTCGCGCTCTGCCTCGCCACCCTTGCGACGAACATCGCCGCCAACGTGGTGAGCCCCGCCAACGATTTCGCGCACCTCGCGCCGCGCCGCATTTCGTTCCGAACCGGCGGCCTCATCACCGGCATCATCGGCGTGTTGATCATGCCGTGGAAACTGCTCGCCGACCCGTCCGGCTACATTTTCACCTGGCTCGTCGGGTACAGCGCATTGCTCGGCCCCATCGGCGGCATCATGATCGCGGATTATTTCGTGCTGCGCCGCCGGCAATTGAACCTGGCCGCCCTATACGACCCGTCCGGCGAATACCGTAACACCAACGGCTTCAGCCTCATCGCCCTGATGACGCTCGCGCTGAGCATCCTGCCCAACCTCCCCGGCTTCCTGATGACTGTAAAACTATGGCCAACCGCCTGGCCGACTCCGATTTTTTTTGTGAACCTTTACCGCTATGCGTGGTTTGTTGGATTTGCCTTGGCCTTCGTATTTTATCTTGGTTTAAAGAATTTATCATTAGCAATGCGTCCGGCGGCAACGGTCAGGGTAGCGATTACGCCAGAGGAAGAGAAGGCAAAGAAGTGAGAGATGAACCAAAAAAAAGATCGACAATTCCCCGCTGGGAATGGATTGCATACATGGCAATAGTCGTTGCTATTTCCGCAATTATATGGTGGCTTTCGATTGCGACACTCGGGGTGAGATAATTCAGGCTGATTAACACACCTTTCACCGGACGCGCCTTGTCGGTACTACACCACAATTTTATCGCGTGGCCGATAATGGTCCGGCCCGGAGCTGTAGCGCAGAGTTGCACTCTGCTGTATCGCCGGCTTGCAGCCGGCAGGATGGAGGATGGCACCAGACGCGGACAGGTTTCCCAACCCCGCCGCACCACCCAATTGCGAAACAACTGGACACCTCCGCCTTCTTTATGCCATAATCCGCTCGCTTGAGCTTGAGCAAAGGAGAGCGACAGCGGACACCGCCCGGTGCCCACGAGAACTGGCCAATTCCCAGCCGGAAAAGCTCCCTTTTGCCCAGCCGCCTCCCCCAAGGCATCGAGAATCAGGAAAACAACTCCCCTCCCATTCCTCTGCCCATCATTCCCCTGCCAATAGCCGCCCCTCCCCGTCTGCCGCTTGTTGCGCCTTTTCGCGCCACTTCACCCCCAGCCACTTGCGTTGGCCCCACCGCTTGGCGTCGCTTAACGCCGCTTGGCCTCTCGGTCAAAACGGCGCGGAGTTTCTCGCCAAATCAGCCTAAATTCCACCCCAGCTCCCCGCGCCCCTGTTCCGCCCCAAACCCGGCCCAGCCCAGCCTTACCCATGCGCACCAGCCCCCATTCGTCACATCACTCCATCACTCCATCACTCCCATCCCACCGGGAGCTTGGACGCTTGGAGCTTTTTTACCGCCTCCCACAACCCGGACCATTACCGATCCTGTACATCCTGGTACAGGCCGCAAGGACGCATTTGCGCCCGACCGGAAACCACCCGCAACCTCCCGCTTGACTTGATTCCTCCGTCAGACGCACGATTGGGAACCGATTAATAAATTATCATAAACCCAGGTTAAACATGAAAACCCCAACTTTGCCCCCCTTCCCCCATCAACCGCAGCCTTATACCGGCCCTTCCGCCGAAGAAGTGCTGCGCCTGCGCAAGGAATTTCTCAGCCCCGCACTCTTCCTCTACTACAAAAAGCCCATCATGTTCGTCGAGGGCAAGGGCCAGTATCTCTACGACGAACGAGGCCGGCGTTATCTGGACGGTCTCGGCGGCATCGTCACCGTGAGCGTGGGCCATTGCCATCCCCATGTGATCGAGGCAGTGCGCAAGCAAAACGAAACCCTCCAGCATTCCACCACCATTTATCTGCATCCGAACATCGCCGAGTTCGGCCAGAAGCTCGCCTCCAAAATGCCCGGCGACCTCAAGGTCTGCTACTTCGTCAATTCCGGTTCCGAGGCCAACGATCTCGCGCTCCTCATGGCCCGCGCCTACACGGGCAATTACGACATCATCGCCCTGCGCAATTCCTACCACGGCGGCAACAGCTCCGGCATGTCGGTCACTTCGCACCACACCTGGAAATTCAACGTCCCCCACAGCTTCGGCGTCCATCATGCCATAGCGCCCGACCCGTATCGCGGCGCTTATGGCCGCAACGATCCCGACGCCGGCAAAAAATACGCGGGCGACGTCAAGCAGTTGGTGGATTTCGCCACGTCGGGGCAGATCGCCGGTTTTATCGCCGAGTCCATCCAGGGCGTCGGCGGCGTCGTGGTCTTTCCCGACGGTTACCTCAAGCACGCTTACGAACACACCCGCGCGGCCGGCGGCGTCTGCATCGCGGACGAAGTCCAGGCCGGCTTCGGTCGCACCGGCACACATTTCTGGGGCTTCGAGACGCAGGGCGTCATCCCCGACATCGTGACCATGGCCAAGGGCATCGGCAACGGCTGCCCCCTCGCCGCCGTCGTGACCACGCCGCAGATCGCCAGCGTCCTCGCGAAACGGATTCATTTCAACACCTTCGGCGGCAACCCGGTCGTCTGCGCTCAGGGCAAAGCCGTCCTCGAAGTGATTGAAAACGAAAACCTCCAGGCCAACTCGCTCAAGATCGGCAGCCACATTCTCGCCGGCCTCGAAAAATTGAAAGCCAAGCACAACATCATCGGCGACGTGCGCGGCAAAGGCCTGATGCTCGGCATCGAACTTGTGAAAGACCGCACCACGAAAGAACCCGCCAAGTCCGAATGCGCGCAAGTCCTCGAGACCTGCAAAGACATGGGCCTGCTCCTCGGCAAAGGCGGCCTCTACGGCAGCGTGATCCGCTTCGCCCCGCCCATGTGCGTGACCCAGACCGACGCCGACTTCATGCTCGAAGTCTTCGACGCGGCGTTTGGAACGTTGTAACGGGCGCTTGCAATTTGTAGGAGCCGAGGTAACGAGGCTTTGGTTATCTTTAACATCGATGTTCAGAGTTCGATGTTGGATGTTCGATGTTTTCCAATCTGCATTTGCTCTCAGTGCGCCTCCGACGGCCCCACCGGCGATGCCACCTTGCGCATCAACGGCACCATCACTGTTGCAATACATAGACAAACTGTGATGACGAGAAACGCATCCGAGTAAGTCTGCACCTGCGCTTCCCGCCAGGTGAGCGCCCAAAGTTTTCTC
>JAQGPB010000216.1 GCA_028293265.1 Pedosphaera sp.
ACTCCGCCAGGCCGTGGAGTGCGGTGGCAAGCGCAGCGCGACACCGCTTTGGATTGAAACCGCCGCGACCGCAGCTCCCGACTCCCTCCATTTCTTCCTTGCCTTCGTTTGCTTCTGTAAAAAATTCCGGTTCATGGAAAGGACCGGTGTGATGGGATTTCCCCCATTCGATGTTCGATGTTCGATGTTCAATGTTCGATGTTTCCCAATTTATTTTCCTCTCCTCGCTTTCGCCCTGGCCCTCTCCCCTGCCATGTTCGCCGCCGAGCCCACCGCATCCGACCTCGAATTTTTCGAGACCAAGGTCCGCCCCATCCTCGCGAATAATTGTTACAAGTGCCACAGCCAGCAAGCGCCCAAGCTCAAGGGCGGTCTGTCCGTTGAATCTCGCGAAGCATTGTTGAAAGGCGGCGAAACCGGCCCGGCCATCGTTCCCGGCGACCCGGAGAAAAGTCTGTTCATCAAAGCCATTCGTTACGGCGATCCGGATTTGCAGATGCCGCCCAAGGACAAAAAACTTTCCAACGATGAAATCCAGTGTCTGACCACCTGGGTCAAGATGGGCGCGCCGTATTCCAAACCGTCAGCCTCGCTGGCCAAGAACGCCGGCAAATCGGACCGCGATCATTGGTCATTCAAACAAATCAAAAAATCTCCCGTTCCCGCCGTGAAGGATACCAACTGGATTTCCAACCCGGTTGATAATTTCATCGTCGCCAAATTGGAGGAGAACGGGATGAAGCCTTCGCCGATTGCCGACAAGCGCACCTTGATACGCCGCGCCACATTCGACCTCATCGGCCTGGCCCCGACACTCAAGGAGACGGAAGATTTTCTGAACGACAATTCACCAGACGCCTTCGCCAAGGTCGTAGACCGTTTGCTCGCGTCCCCGCAATATGGCGAACGTTGGGGCCGTTACTGGCTCGACACGGCCCGTTACTCGGACACGAAAGGTGACGTGAAGCAAAACCAGGAAGACTTCCGCTACCCGTTCGCCTGGACTTACCGGGATTACGTGATCCGCTCCTTCAATGAAGACAAACCGTATAACCGCTTCATTCTCGAACAAATCGCGGCGGACAAATTAAACCTGCCCGACCGGAGCACGCTGGCCGCGATGGGTTTTCTGACGGTTGGCGACCACTTCAACAGTTCGGCTAACGACATCATCAACGACCGCATCGACGTAGTCACCAAGGGAACGTTGGGTTTGACAGTCACCTGCGCCCGCTGCCATGACCACAAATTCGATCCGATTCCCACCAAAGATTATTATTCGCTGCGCGGCATTTTTGCGAGTTCCGTCGAGCCGAAGGAATATCCCATCCTGGGCAAAATCGAGATGACTCCGCAATACCAGGAATTCGCCACGAAATACAATGAATTGACCCAGCAGTTGACTGCGCTTGAGGCAATCCGAGGCGGCGGCAAAAACAAGGAACGAAAACAGAAGGAAGTCCAGTTGCGGCGCGAAATCGCCGCATTGGAAATCACCCATCCCGGTTCACCGCCGCGAGCCATGGTCCTCGTGGATCGCCCCAAACCTGCTGATTCACCCGTCTTTCTCCGTGGCGAGGCTGAAAACCAAGGCGAGATCGCGCCACGCCGGTTTTTGGAAATCCTTTCCGGCCCGAATCGTCCCTTGTTTAACAAAAATGGCAGCGGCCGTCTTGAACTCGCCTACGCCATCATCAGCCCGAGCAATCCGCTTACCGCCCGCGTCATGGTCAACCGCATCTGGCTGCATCACTTTGGCGAAGGCATCGTGACGACACCAGATGACTTTGGCAACCAATCAGCCCCGCCCAGCCACCCGGAACTGCTTGATTATCTGGCATCTACGTTCATCGCCGACGGTTGGTCCGTCAAAAAATTGCACCGAACCATCATGCTATCAAGCACTTACCAGCAAAGCAGTGACGAAAACCCCCGTTATTCTGCAATAGACCCCGATAATAAATGGCTCTGGCGCATGAACCGCCGCCGCCTCGATTTCGAAGCCCTCCGCGACACCGTCCTGGCCATCGGCGGCGACCTGGACTTGACGGTCGGCGGCAGACCGGTGCGCCTCGATGCGGAGCCATACCCGTTGCGCCGAACCGTCTATGGTTTGGTGGACCGCAGAAACATTCCGAATATGTTTTCCGCCTTCGACTTTGCCAGTCCAGACCTGACCACCGGCAAACGCGAAAACACCGTGGTGCCGCAGCAGGCGCTCTTCATGATGAACAGCCCGCTGGTCGTCGAACAGGCGCGCAACGCCGTCCGTCGCGTGGATTTCAAGGCCCAGGCCAAAATGGAATCGCGCATTGATCTGCTTTATAAATTGATTTATCAGCGCAGCCCAACCGACGTCGAAATGAGGCTGGCAAAAGATTACCTCAGTTCCGACACCGCCACGGAATGGCAGACCACCCCTCAATCCGCCTGGGAATATGGCTTCGGCGAATACGATTTGAGCCTGAAGCGCGTCAAACAATTCGTCCCGATGGGCAATTTCGCCAACCGCGCCTGGCAGCCCGGCGGCAAGAATCTCGACAACACCCTGCGCGGCCTGAGCCTCACGCCGGACGGTGGCAACCCCGGCAAGCCTTACGCCGTTATCCGCCGTTGGACTTCCCCGCGCGAGGGTTACATCGCGATTAACGGTACCCTGTCCCATCCCACCAAGGATGGTGACGGCGTCCAAGGCCGGATTGTTTCCAGCCGCGCGGGCGAACTGGGAAGCTGGATTGCTTACGGCAGCCAGGCCCAAACCGCACTGTCACATGTCCATGTGAATCGCGGCGAAACAATTGATTTTGTGACCGATTGCCGCGAAAACCCCAGGAGCGACAATTTCAAATGGGCACCCAGCATCAAAATGGAACCCATCGCAAACCTCCCCGCGGAAGCCGTCATGGAATGGCAGGCCCAGCGCGATTTCAGCGGTGAAATGCATGCGCGCCGTTTGAATGCCTGGGAAAAATTCGCCCAGGTCCTCCTCGAGACGAACGAATTGACCTTCGTAAATTAGCGCCGTTGATCGGATCTTGATCAGGCGGACAGAACTTCCCGGCCCATACAAACGTATGGGGCCAATTTCGCCTCCGTTTTCTTGACTGGCGCTTTTAACAATGAAACCCTTGGACGTTCACCCGTTAACAACCCGGCCACCTGTCTCTCGGCCTCAAGCAAACAGTCCAGATTATTCTATGAAAGCAATCTACTCTCTTCGGGCAAAGCTTCTGAGCATTGCGCTACTGCTAACTATGATGCACGCACCCTCGGCCAAAGCCGGCGGTCCGGTCGGCGTGGATGGCGGCTGGGTCGTCAATAGCGACGGCTCGCCAGGCCTGACCCCGGCGCAATGTTCAGCCTACACCGCCGCGGGCGTCGGCTGGCTGCGAATCGAATTCCGGCTGGTCAACAATAACACCACCTGGAACAGCACCATGCTCTCCTATTACGACACGGTGATCAACAACGCGCGCGCCGCCGGTTTGCAGATTAACGGCCTGATTGACAATACCTCGTGGCCCGGAGGTCAATCAATTTGGGATGCCAACAACTATGAAAACACCGGCGGCAACGGCGCCAATTCTTACACCACCTCATTCGCCACCGGCGCCGTGAACCCGATCGTGGCCCATTTTCACGACCGGATAAAGCAATACGAGATTTGGAACGAACCAAGCACCTGGACCACCCAAAACGGCACTCAATACACGGGCGCCAGCTTTATGTATCCCTCGGTCTATGCTCAACTGGTCACGTCCGCGTGGATCGCCGTGCATGAGACCCTGGGCATCAGCGACTGCAAAGTGATCACCGGCGGCATCTTTGGCCACACCACCCTGCCTTCAAATGATCCCAACTATGCCAATCAAAATTCCGGGGCCAGTTGGCTCACCTCGATGTTTCAGATGGGAAACAATTCGGTGGTCAATTGTTTCAACTCCGCCCGGTCAAAGTATGGACAGTATCCGATGGATGGCTACGGCGAACATTTGTATATTGATTACAATATCCAGACCACCAGCGCCGATGTTTCGCAATACTTTGGCCTGGTAAGGAACGCCTATCGGGCCTATGATACTTCGGCCCGGGCGAATACTTACATGACGGAATTTGGCTGGAACTCAAGCCAGTGTGGCGTGACTTACCAGGCCGACAATCTCGCCACCGCCTTCTCCACCATGAATGTCGGCGGCTCTGGCGCCTATATTAAATACGCAAGTTGGTTTACCTGGAAAGACGGAGGGGCTGGGGATTACGGAGTCCTGTACTCGAACGGAACCCAAAAGCCGGACTATGCCAACTTCGTGTTTTGGGAAACCTATCAGGGCTACTGGTCCGACGGCACCCTGGACACCGTCATCCAGAATTACTTCAACGGCCATGGCGGTCAGGCCAAACTTGGCAACGCCTTCGACAATGGCGGCAGCGCGTTTGTTCACAAATGGACCGGCGGCTCATTTTGGGCTGACGTCCAGGATTTTACAGGTGGTGCGAACGGAAGCACCACCATCTTTGAGACTGGCTTTGGCGGCAATCCCACCTATCAGGTCAACAGTCTTAATGGATTCTGGGCGTGGTACATGACTCATGGAGGGATGAGCACCTTTGGCTGTCCGAACAACGATCAGTACGCCTATAATAATGGTTATCGCCAAGATTTTCAGGTCCATTATCTGACTTGGGATCCGACCAATGGTGTGGTGCAACATTGATTCCCGGAACTGGCCGGCAATCAGCACGACTGGGTCAAATTGAACCGGGGGATGGTTTGCCGTCTGGGCGCATTTCGCCGGTACCACCACGGCCTGCGCTCCGTCATTCGCCTGCCGAACCCGGGTCCATCCGTGGTTAAAAACCCTCCTGCCCCGTTGCAGAAAAACGACCCTTTTTACGTGTAGGGAAAAAAGAATTTTTCACGCCCCAAAAAGATCGTGTTTTTCTGAAAGCAGCAAACCCGCATAAACATTGGCCGCAACCGCCTTTTTTTCACAAAGATTCATCCAAATAAAAAAACGTGACAATCCTACCTTAGGTTTCATTTTCCAAGATCCCATCAGTTAAGCTGGCTCCATGAATGCTCAAAATAGAGTATGTCGGGGTATGGGCCGGGAGATTGGCAATGTAGCGCGGGCGTCCCGCCCGTCGCCCGGCCCCTCAACCCTCAACCAACAACCTTCAACCACATCGGGGCGAAGTTTCCCGCCAAATCAGCCCTTGTCCCACTCTCAACCCTCAACCATTTGGTCCAGCCAGCCCCATTCCGCCCATTGGAACTTGGAGCTTGGTTATTCTCTGGTGCTTGGAGCTTGGACGCTTGGAGCTTCTCCAACGGCGCGGAGTTTCTCACCAAATCAGACCAAATTTGCGCGCCACTCCGCTTTCCATCCCGCCTTCCACCCGCAGAAGCGGCGCGAACGCCGCGCTCCGTGGTGGTACCGCCAAGCTGCGCCCCTGCCGTCTCCCGATTCGAAATTCCAAGGGACATTTGCGCCGACGTCGTGTAAACTCTGATGTGTAAACTTGAAAATCCGGGTTTTGGCTGTATGATGAGCGCAACCAGGCAATCAGACCATTATGGAAGTGTTTTTCAAGAACCTGACACCGGAAGAAGTCACGCCGGAAAAATTGCTGCACGATTTGAGCGTGCTGGGCGAAAATACCGAGGAATTCTTTCGCATCTCACAAGGGCAACTGGCGGAAAAATCCAAGGAAAAATTTCTCAAAGGACTGGAACAGATGAAAGCCACCTGCCACAACCTGCAGGAGCAGGTCGGAGCGGGACATGGTTGGAACGCCCAGACCGAGCGCGGATTTCCATATGTCACGATGGCCATTGTGTTTGGCTTGGGCATGTTGACGGCGGCATTGACCGTGCGACGACCAAGCCAATGTGACCAAGATATTGCTGTTAAAAGCTGATATTCAACTCTTTAGAACAGGACCGGCTTCTTCTTCCACTTGTCACAAATCCTGTAACCTGCCTTTGGCGGAGAACGTCTGGTTCGATGCAGCACTGAAATGTTAACAGACAAAATTACAAAGACCTAATATGAAGAAATTCTTAGTATTGGCCATGATTTGCGTGGCAACCCTCTCCGTCCAGGCCCAAAAAGCCACCACCGACGAACAGAAGGCAGTGAAAAAGGAAATGCTCGAGAAGTATGATACGAACAAGGACGGCAAGCTCGACAAGGAAGAACGCTCCAAGATGAGCGCAGAAGACAAGGCCAAGTGGGCCAAGGCTTTCCCCAAAAAGAAGAAAACCGACGACGGCACTCCGGTTCCCGCCCCCGCCGATCCCGCGAAGTAATCCATTTCGTTCAGTCTCAGAAGGGCCTCAGGGCCTAAACGAACGTAACGCTCCACTGGAAACAGTGGAGCGTTTGATTTTTGGGCATCAGCCAAAATCTAAAATGTCGGATCCCAAAGGACTGCGGGCTAATTGATAAACATCGCCTCGTTGGCTTGCAGGAGGGCGTGCGCGTATTTGGCCCAGGCTCCGACGGGCATCAAACCTCTCGGAGGAATGGTGGCGAGCGACATCGCCTGGCCGCCGCCTTTCTTTCCATTGCCTTTTTTGCCGTCCTTTTTTTCGGGACGTTCATAACTAACCGGCGCGATCGGAGTTTCAGGTGCCGGCGCTTCGGTCAGGAAGTTCAGCCCAAGTTGGATTTCAACATCGGATGGTTCACGCTGATACACGATGTCATACAGCAGCTTGATGCGCGCTTCCGCGCCGGTGGTGTTCTTGAACTCAGGGCGGTTGACCAGGTTGCGCGCTGACTCGACCACCAGCGGGCTGTTCATCATGAACAAGGCCTGCTGCGGGACAATGGTTTCATAGCGCTTGCCGGTCGTGATGTCCGGGTTCGCAAAATCGAACTGATTAAAAACTTCGGGAAGATTCCGACGGTCAACGTAACCATAGACAGTGCGTCGCGTGGAATAAGGCGTCGCGCCGAGATTCACCGCGTGGCCGCCCATGGTGAGATCGAGCTTGCCGCCCATGGCGAGCAGCGAATCCCGGACGGCTTCAAATTCTAGGCGGCGGATGTTGGCGTGCCAGAGCAGGCGATTATCGGGGTCTATTGCAGAATACCGGGGGTTATTGGCGCTGCTTTGCTGGTAAGTGCTTGATAGCATTATAGTTCGGTGCATTTT
>JAQGPB010000249.1 GCA_028293265.1 Pedosphaera sp.
GACCATAGCATCAAGCAACTTTCCGACGCCGGCGTCGTCGTCTCCCTCATCCTCTTGTGCTATCAAAGCGGCGACCCCGCGCTCGACCGCATCATGCTCCATCCCGATTTCAGTCCCAAGGCGCCGCATCATCTCTCGGCGTTCAACACCGCCACGCCCGACGGCCTGCGCTACTTCAAATCCGCCATTGAATTTCTCGCCGACCGTTATTCCCAGCCCAAGCATCCCCACGGTCGCGCCGTCAATTTCATCATCGGCAACGAAGTCAACGCCCATTGGGAATGGGCCAACCTCGGCGACGCAACGATGGAAAAATTCGCCGACGATTATCTCCGTACCGTGCGCATCTGCAACACCGCCGTCCGCAAAGCCAGTTCCACCGCGCGCGTCTATCTTTCATTGGAGCACCATTGGAACATCCGCTATGACGGCCCGCTGCACTCCTTCAAAGGCCGCGATTTCATTGACTATTTCAACGCCCGCGCCACGGCCGGCGGCAATTTCGACTGGCACCTCGCGTTTCATCCCTACCCCGAAGACCTCCGCAACCCGCGCACCTGGATCGACAAAACCGCCACCTTCGCCGACAACACCCCGCGCATCACCTTCAAAAATCTCGAAATGTTGCCGCGCTATTTCCAACGCAAAGAACTCCTCTGCCACGGCCAGCCGCGCCGCATCATTCTCTCCGAGCAAGGCTTCGACACCCCCAGAACTCCCGACGGCGAAACCCTCCAAGCAGCCGCCTACTGTTACGCTTATTATAAAGTGGATCATCTCCCAGGCATAGACTCCTTCATCCTGCACCGCCATGTGGATCACCGCGACGAAGACGGCCTGAACCTCGGCCTCTGGCGCAGAAACCCGGCCAGCGCCGCCCCCAGCGAACCCGCCGCCAAAAAATACATCTACGACGTCTTCCGCCAAGCCGACACCCCCGAGTGGCGCCAAGCCTTCGCCTTCGCCCTCCCCATCATCGGCATCCACGACTGGAAAGAAATAAATCCCAGGCCGTAGTCGCCGTGATTTTCCCCAACCTCAACGAGGTTGCGGCCCAAAGCCCAAGGTTGCTGCTTTTGAGCTACCTTGGGTAAACATGCGCACGCGTTCGCAACCTCGAAGAGGTTGTGGCTCCGGTTTCGCCATGGCAGCGCCACAAACAAGCAACCTTTCATTGACAAACCCAACCCGCCTCTCCATCATAATACTCATACATGATGTCCAAAGGCATCAATCCGGTCGTACCCAGTCAACTCCAACCCTGTCAGGTTCCATGCACTCCGGGGAACCGGCGTCATCCAATATGATTCCAATAAAGATTCAATGCGGTTGCGGGCAACGTTATGCGTTTGAGATCGAACCCGTGGACAGCCTCACGCCGAACGCCGTGGCCTGCCCCTCCTGCGGCATAGACGGCACCGACGCGGCCAACGATTTCATCGCTAAAAATGCCGGATCGCAACCGGTGGCAGTTGCTGCGCCCGCGCCGGCCACCGAAACCCGTCGTGGTGGAGCACCCGCGAAACAAATTGACATCATCCAAGTCACCCACGAAGCCCGCGCCAAGATGATGTGGGGCGACGAGAAGGACGCCGTCCTCAAATTCCTCATGCTCCAGGGACTCCCCTATCAGGAAGCCGCGAACCTGTCGCAGGCGCTTTTTGCCGAACGCGCCGCCACCGTGCGTTCCAACGGCATCAGCAAGCTCGTCACCGGCATCGGGCTGATGTGCGTGCCCGTCGTCACCTACCTCGGCTTCAGGGCCATGGGCTTTTTGCCCATCAAATTGCTTGGACTCGCGGGCGCCGTGGGCGTCTGGGGCGCCTACCGCGTCCTCAAAGGCGCCATCATGATCATCTCCCCCAAATCCGAACCCGGCGATGTTTCGGAACAGTGAGCCGTGCGTCGGGCACAAAAGGACTACTTTGATAGACGCAGGGACATTGCGCTGGTGATTCCTCGAGATTGCACCGGCTTCGGCAACGGGCACGATTCCGTCATCCACTGGCCTGCTTAGAAAATGGGGAGTTTAGGTTCAAAGTTTGTTCAATGCATTTGTGTCAATTTCCCAGCCGAAGGTTCCCTTTTGATAACAACCGAGATAAAGCCCTTTGAAACCAGGATAGCCAAACTCGACTTCAACGTGGCCTTCCGCCGTAACGTGAATGACCTTTATTTTGAAGCGCGAATCATCATGAACAACTTCCCGCAGGTGTTTAAAATCCGATCGAGGACCATCATGGATGATGCCTCGCATGATTTCACGAGCCCGTATGCCGCGGACAAGGCTCCTGATTCCAGCAATATCTTCGGCTGACAGGTTCCCTTCAACTTGAATCGGACCTTTCTCGCCAATGTCAATCCAGATTCGGCCGGCAACGATAACTAACGGGATAACGCCAGCAACTATAAACAGAAGGATGAAAATCAAGCTGGCCCTCTTTTTTTTCACGAAGCTCCAAACTGTCTATGTTCCTTCAAAGAGTCAAGACGCATCAGTTTCGCAATGCGGCCTTTTTTCTAACCTCAACGAGGTTGCGGCCCAAAGCCCAAGGTTGGCCGGCTCTTTGATCTTGCCGGCCTACCTTGGGTGAACGTCCGGAAAATTTCCCAACCTCGAAGAGGTTGTGGCGCCGGCGGTTTTCCCAACGAATTGCCACATGTTAATACATTGTGGCGACTTGGTGCAGTGCCATTCCCTTAACAAAACTTAAAATCCCTCCGCTTCAGATTGACAAGCCTCAAAACCATGCTTAACTACAGCCAGTTCTTTGAAATGACAAGAACAGGGGAGGCGAAAGGAAAAACCGCTCAAACAGTGGTGAAGGATGCATTTTGTCATGCACCGATTAATATCAGCATCGTCGCGCCCCCGTTCATTGTCTGGGGGAGCGCACGCGTCCCGCGTGCTGCCGATGGCGTCGCGCCATCGGCTCAATGCTCTGCGAAGCACTGATTGGTTTGGGGAATATTCGGATCACGGTGTGCGGCGGGATGCCGCAAACCACACGCCGGGGGCGCGTGCGCCGCAGTGCCTGCAAAATCCTTCCGACTTTCGCGAATTACCACCCAAATCGTCCGCCTATTCCCGCCTTTTAACAGCAAATAACACCAAATAACACATTATCACACCAAATTAGAAAAATTTTTCCTGTTACGCCGAGAGGACCAAATGGACCGAATCACGCAGGGATTCGGACAATCCCAAAGCCACCGCATGAATTCTGTCCGGCGACGGCAAGGGAAATTTCCGCACGTCGGTCTTTTCCACCGGGATAGATTTCCATGAAGCCCGCGTTGCCGATCTCAACGGCGACGGCCTTATGGACATATTGGACAAGCCCTACAACTGGGAAGCGCCGCGCGTGGATGTCTGGCTGCAAGTCCCGCGCACCAAATAAAATGAAAAGGCGAACGGGTTCGCCGTTCGCCTTTAGTGTTCGAGGTTTGAATTCGCTTAGTAGCGATAATGTTCCGGCTTATAAGGGCCGTCAACATGGACGCCGAGGTATTCGGCTTGTTTCTTGGAGAGCTTGGTGAGCTTGACGCCGATCTTTTCGAGATGCAGGCGGGCCACTTCCTCGTCCAGCTTCTTGGAGAGACGATAGACGGTCGGTTCGTAGGACTCCCGGTTCGCCCAGAGGTCGAGCTGCGCGAGCGTCTGGTTGGAGAAGGAGTTCGACATCACGAAACTGGGATGGCCATGAGCGCAACCGAGGTTCACGAGGCGGCCTTCGGCGAGCATGTAGATGCTGTTACCGCCGGCGAAGGTGTATTTGTCGACTTGGGGTTTGATGTTGATCTTCGTCACGCTCTTGGTGGTGTTGAGGCGTTCCACCTGGATTTCGTTATCGAAGTGACCGATGTTACAAACGATGGCCTGATCCTTCATCTTCTGCATGTGCTCGAAAGTGATGATGTCGCAATTGCCGGTGGTCGTGACGTAGATGTCGGCCCGGCCGAGTGTGTCCTCAATGGTGGTGACTTCGAAGCCTTCCATGGCGGCCTGAAGAGCGTTGATGGGGTCGATCTCGGTTACGATCACGCGAGCGCCGAATCCGCGAAGCGAGTGAGACGAGCCTTTGCCGACATCGCCGTAGCCGCAGACGACGGCAACTTTGCCAGCGACCATGACG
>JAQGPB010000327.1 GCA_028293265.1 Pedosphaera sp.
AATGGCGGTGGCATGTTTGCCGTTGTGCTGGCCGTCGCCCCAGATGTGGTTGGCTTCGTAGCCGGAAAATTCGAGCGCCGAGAGCATTTCCATGTTGGCGAGATGCCAGTCGCCGCCGTAGATGTTCAGGTCAGCCGTGCCGTCCTGCAGGAAGATGCGGATGGGCTTCGGCTCGGTTTTGCGGACGAGGGTGGGGTAATTATTCCCGCCGCGCAGTCCGACGTAGGTGCCGATGGAACTGAACACGCGCCGGAAGGCATCGGGCCGTTCCCACGCCGCCGTGAAGGCCGCGATGGCGCCCGAACTCGCGCCGGCGATGGCGTGGTCGTTGGGGTCTTTGCTCAAATTATATTTTTGGCCGACGATCGGGAGCAATTCATCGAGGAGGAAGCGGACGTAATTATCGCCCAAGCCGTCGTATTCGTAACTGCGGTTGAAGCGGTCGAGCGCGTTGGTCGAAGGCGCTTTCACGCGGCCATGCATGATGAAAACGCCGATGGTCACCGGCATTTCCTTTTTGGCGATGAGATTGTCGAACACCGTCGGCGCTTTGTATTGGATGCCGTCCTGAAAAACCATCAGGCAGGCGGGCTTGGCGGGGTCGTATTGCTTGGGGACGTAAATCCAATAATCGCGCGTGGTGCCGGGAAAGATTTTGCTTTGGTCGAAGGTGTATTTGGTGACCTCGCCCTTGGGGACGCCGGGTTGCTCCTGCGAATCGGGGCCGTTCACATAATCATCGGCGGCAAGGACGGTGGCGGCCAGGGTGAAAGCAAGCAGGCTGGTGAGGAGTAGTGCGCGCATAAAGTGGTGGAGGGATTATGCCGGGTTGCGGGGGAAGTTCCATGAAAATTTGTTGCCTCCGTCGAAGCCGGGCGCGAAGACGTGCCGGGAATGCGCAGAGCAGCCAACCGTGATGTTTGCTTAAATTGTCACGAGGAACGCAACGCTAACGACAATGTTTGGTGACAATTCATTGGTCTATCGGGGGACGAACACCCGCCAAGATGGCTGTTCAAGCAAGATTTGGGCGGGCGTTAATCATTTGTTAACGCTGGTCAAAAAGCATGGAGTCAGATAAATTCTAGCAAACCTGTCGGAGCATAACGCCATGAGCCAGACCAGCTTTGAACAGCCGCGCATTCAGCCCGGCAAGCCCGAGGCCAAGCCTGCTTACCTGCCCGCCATCGGTGCCCTGCGTGGCGTTGCGGCGCTTTATGTCGTCATGTTTCATGTCACCCTGATTCCCTTCCCAATTCTGCCAATGGGCAGATGGCTCAACACGCTGGTCATGTCCGGCGGAACGGGAGTCCCATTGTTTTTCATCATCAGCGCATTCACCCTTTGCCACACCTATCAAGGCCGCAATGAGAGCCGCCCCACGCTGCGTTTTTATGCCCGTCGAGTCTTTCGCATCGTGCCCCTGTTCTACTTCCTGCTCGTGGTTACGCTGCTTCGGGACAAGCTGGTCTTTGACCAACACCATTCGGTGAAGCAAATCATGTTGAGCGTGGTCATGTTGTTCAACCTGTTTCCCGGCCAGCAAGAGGGCATTGTTTGGGCAAGCTGGTCAATCGGCGTCGAAATGTTGTTCTACGCCATGTTCCCGTTGCTGTTCCACTACGTCAATACCGTCGCAAAGGCGGTCTTACTCCTTCTGGCGAGCCTGATCGCAGCCTTCATTTTTATGGTGTTTGTGCAACATATCGGCTTGTCAATCGAGGCCAGAGACTCTTTTTTCCGCAGCTCCCTGCTGAATTCGATGCCTTTCTTCGCGATTGGCATGATCGTTTACTTGTTCTGCCTGTCCAGACCAATCTGGTCCCCGAATTATGGTCTGGCTCTAATTGTCGCTGCCATCTCAGCGCACATCATTCTGGCCTGTGTAAGAGCATACGCTTCATCATGGGCGATCAAGTTTTACGGCATCTCCTACGCTATGCTGGTCGCCGGGATGCTGATGGCAAACCCAAGATTCCTCGCCCACGGCATAGCACAGTTTTATGGAAACATCAGCTACTCGATTTACCTCTTGCATCCGTTGGTTATTATGGCGATGAAGAGCCAGTATCAGCACTTCTACAAGCGTCTGCCTGAGTCCATCGCATGGATTGGATGCTTCGTTTTAACCTTGGGAATCCTGACCCCACTCGCCTTTTTGACATTCAAATGCGTGGAGGAGCCGGCCCGCAGATGGGGGTCTCGAATTATCAAGCGTGCATTTTAATGCCCGCTGCTTTTTTTGGTCGTGTTCCTCATTTCCACCGCGCCCGCTGCTCGTATCCTTCCCATTTGTGAAACCCGGCGGTCGGGGCCGCAAACTTCGGTTCCGATATTCCCGAAACTAATCAGTGCTGCGCAAAGGCGGAACGGGCCGACGGCGCGACGCCGTCGGCTGCACGCGGGACGTGCACTCCCCAATTCTCACTAAATCGTTCTGCTTAGCCACCCATCCTCTATCATCAATTTTCCATCCTCATTCCCATCCGTGTCCATCCGTGGTTAAAAACCGGCTTTCAGAAAACTTCCGGCACGCCTTCTTCGAGCATGCGGATTTTGTCGCTGACGCCGCCGGCGGTGGCGAGCTGGCGGAGCCAGCGGGGGGGTTCGTCCATGTCTTCAAAGGATAAGCGGAAGGTGCCGTAGTGCATGGGGACAAACCATTTGGCTTTCACATCTTGAAAAACTTTCATGGCTTCGTCGGGGCCCATGTGGACGTTGCGGAAAGATTCGGGACGGTAGGCGCCGATGGGGAGCAGGGCGATCTCGGGGGCGAAGTAGTGGCCGATTTGCTTGAAGCCGTCGAAGTAGGCGCTGTCGCCGGCGTGATAGATTTTGCGGCCCTGGTGTTCGAGGACAAATCCGCCGTAGCCGCGGTGGTTGTCGCGCAGGACGCGCGCGCCCCAATGTTTGCACGGAGTGAGGGTGACTTTGTAATCGCCGTGGGAGAAGCTTTCCCACCAGTCGAGCTCGACGATGCGCTCGAAGCCGAGGTTGCGGGCGAGGTCGCCCATGCCCCAGGGCATGACGCCGATTTTGGGATGGGGCAGCTTGCGGACGCTCGGTTTGTGGAAATGATCGAAGTGGGCGTGGGTGAGCAACACCAGGTCAATGGGCGGGAGGTCCTCGATGCGGAGGCCGGAGCGCTTGACGCGCTTGAGAAGGAAAAGCCAGTTGGCGAAATTCGGGTCAATGACGACGTTGAGATCGGTGAACTGGACGAGGAAGGAGGCGTGGCCGATCCAGGTGAGGGCGATTTGTCCGCGGGTCAGTTTGGGAAAGACGGGCTGCTTGTGCTGGCCGGTGCGCGGGGTCAAAAAAGCTTTCCAAACCATCTCGCGAAAAAAAGTGCGGGGATTGAACGCCTTGGAGGGGGTCAGGTCCTTGAAGGATTTGGGGAGCGGCTGGCGGACTCGCGGGGGACGGGCCATTTTGACCGGTGGTTTGGGCATAAATGCTTGATATATTTAATGATACAGAGGCATGAATATTTTCCCGTCCCGCCCGTCATACCTGTTGTTGATGATGTATATT
Organism: Pedosphaera sp.; assembly: GCA_028293265.1. The sequence goes on from JAQGPB010000327.1 coordinate 3,535, forward strand.
AACAATGAAAGGTAAAATATGAAAAAGATAATTTTAGCAATCTCACTTCTGGCGTTGGCAGGGAGCCAGGTGCAGACGGCCAAGGCAGGGCCCGGACCGGCGATTGCGGCGGGAGTTTTGGGCGGGCTAGCGGTCGGGACGGCGATTGGCGCATCGGTCGCCCAACAGCCGTATTACGCTCCGGCGCCAACGTATTATTATCCGCCGCCGACTTCTTACTACGCGCCCGCTCCGGCGCCGGCTTATTATCCGCCGCCCGTTGCGTATGCGCAGCCGCCGGTGGTTTATGCCACGCCGCCGGTTTATGCGCCTGCGCCGGTCGTGACGTTTGGATTCAGCTTTGGCCGGCCGTATTATGTCGGCCATGGGTACTATGGCCGTGGGTATTATGGCCATGAGTATCGTCATGGTCGTTGGTAAGCGAGTTGGTTGAGCAGAACCGAGGAACCGGGAAAATCAAACCCGCTTGGCTGGAGGGCCGGGCGGGTTTTTTATTTTGAATTTTTAACAGAAGCAAACGAAGGGGAGGGAAGAACTGGAGGACTATGAACCGGAAAACATCGAACATCGAATGGGGGAAACTGCCTTCACCCCGGCCCTCTCCATGAACCGGAATTTTGAACAGGAGGTAACAGAGGCAACGGAGGGGGGCTGCGGACGGCCAGGGGGGGAACCATTCTCCCTCTGTTTGCTCTATTAGCTCCTGTTAAATTTCTGATGCGTTCTGGCTGGCCAAAGCGGTGTCGCGCTGCGCTTGCCACCGCACTCCAAAACCTGGCGGCAGTTTGGATTTTCTTCGGTTTGCAATCTGCCGCCGCCCCGGTAAGTTTCTGTGATGCACGATGAATATTCTGTGGCCGCGCACTGGCCGGGGGAGTTTGACGAGGCGGGCTTGCAGGCGTGGGCGGAGAATCTGCGCGGCCAGTTGCGGGCAGCGCGTGTGTCGCTGGGGTTGGTGTTCATGTCGCCGCGCTTTTTTCCGAACGCGGCGCAGGTGCTGGAGATTCTGCGGGTGCATGCGAAAATTCCCTTGCTGGCGGGTTGTTCGAGCACGGGTGTGATCGCGGGCGGGGAGGAGATTGAGGAAAAGGGGGGCTTGTCGCTGGCGTTGTATGCGCTGCCGGAGGCGGAGTTGAAGGCGGTGCATTTCACGCAGGAGAATGTCGAAGCGGCAGACGAGCCGGGATATTGGGCGTCCATGACAGGCGTGAGCCCGGACCGGCTGAATGCGTGGCTGGTGTTCGCCGATCCTTTTCATATGGACAGCGAGGCGTGGCTCAAGTCGTGGAACGAAGCCTATGCGCCGTTGCCGGTGCTGGGCGGGTTGGCGAGCGGGGACCAGAGCGCGCAGCAGACGCAGGTTTATTTGAATGGTGATGTTTTCGAAGAGGGTGGCGTGGCGATTGCCGTCGGCGGCGGTGTTACTTTGGCCGGGATTGTTTCGCAGGGCTGCCTGCCGATCGGCGAGACGTGGACGTTGACGCGCGTGGAAGGAAATTTGATCCATGAAATTGGGAACCGGCCAGCGTACGAAGTGCTGGCGGAGACGTTCAACCAGCTTTCGACGCGCGACCAAAAAAAATCGCGGGGCAATCTGTTCGTCGGTTTGGTGATCAACGAATACCTGGAAGAATTTCATCAGGGCGATTTTCTCGTGCGGCAGTTGCTGGCGGCGGACCCGCGCACGGGCGTGATCGCGGTGGGCGCGCTGCCGAGGACGGGTCAGACCGTGCAGTTCCAGCGGCGCGACGCGGAGGCGGCCACCGCGGATTTGACGGCGTTGTTGCGGCGGTTCGGCAAGGATTTTGCCGGCGTGACGACTTATGGCGGCTGCCTGTGCTGTTGCAACGGGCGCGGCCGGGGCTTGTTCGGCGCGCCCGACCATGACGCGCGCATGGTGCAGGAGCAGCTTGGGCCGCTGGGCGTGGCGGGATTTTTTTGCAACGGAGAAATCGGGCCGGTCGGGCCGAGCAATTTTTTGCACGGCTACACGGCGTCGCTGGCGCTGTTTGTGAAGAAGGAAAAGCGGACGTAAGCAAAGACGGAAATGCAATTCAACCGCAGATGGAAGAGGGGAAGCGAAGAATGAAAATAAGACACACCTCACCCCCGGCCCAATGGCTTCCCAAGCCCGCCACGATTTGGTTTCCCCAGAAGAGACGAACGCTACGCGT
>JAQGPB010000408.1 GCA_028293265.1 Pedosphaera sp.
GGATGGCCACGTGCCCGATGGCATGGGTCAATCCGAGCGGATGCATCACCACGTCCCAACTGTTCCAGCGCAAAAACAGGCCGAGATAAACGCCAAAACCGGTCAGCCACGCCACCGCCAGAATAAAGATCATAGCCCTAATTTATATTTCCATAGTAGCCTGTAATAAGCCCGAATAAGCCCGAATAGCCTGGACATAGCCTGCCTTGACAGCCGCTTATAAGCTGCGGCGGCGGGCGGAGGGGGAAAGGTGGCAGGCAGGCGGGCGCACCAAGGGCGAGTGGGGAAAGGAAGCCATGGTCCGGGGAATCGGGCAAAAGGGCATTTCCTTAAGCGACTTGGCCGGGAGCGGTGGCGTTGGACGACAGGGGTGGTGTGCGGCTGGCAATTGGCCGGTTTTCGCGGGTGCCGGACTGGGCACCTCTGGCTGCGTTCTCCTTGTTGTCTGCACGCAGGGGTATAATCCTATTTTGACGGCAGCTTGTCCAGCCAAAAGCAGTGAAGACTGCCGAATATTGATTTGCGCCCAATCCATTTCAGTGCGCGGCGGCGGCTGTCTTGGATTTTGTGCCATAAACCAATCGCGTTTTTTCTGCATCCAAGGCGCTGATGCGGTTGTCGCCCCACTGCCCGATGACGGCGTCGTAATTGGTTCCGACCGGATCAATCACGACACATGGGCTGCTGCCGTCGCCGTCCTTGCACTCGGGTTCGCATTTGGAAGCCCAGCAGGTCCGGTAATGCATGATGGAGCGGTAATCGTAAGGTGTGCTGCTCACAATCCAGTTTGTGCGCGGAACCCAGTCGTAATCGCCCTGCCGGCCGGGTTTGATGTTTTCGTAATGGACGGTGATGAACTCGTCGCGATCCCAGCGCGCGTGTTCGTGGAAAAATCCGAGGACGTGGCCGAGTTCGTGCGCCGGCATCCATTCGCCCTGCCGCCACCAAAACGCCGTGATGTTGATGTCCGAGCGAACGCCCTTTTGAAAGCCAACGTGGCTGGTGTTGTTGCCCGCGTCGGTCTTGCCGGTGAAATTGACATACTCCGTTTCGGACGTTCGCGGGATGAAAGTGATTTGCGCGCCCGTGTCCATCCAGCGCCGCATCGCGCGGTTGGCGTTTGCCTGCTGGGCTTCGGTCAATTTGGAAATGTCATACGGAATGACGCCGCCCGGCCAGGGCAGCGGTTTTTCTGCAAACGCATCTTTATGCGCGGGATCGGAATCCGACGCCGACGCTCCGCCGACGCCCAGACTCAGCAGCAAGGCAAAAAGCCAAAAACAACGGCGTGAAATCGCGGGCGCAAATCGCATTATTGGCAAGAGTGCCAGCAAATGTTGATGCGCGGCAACTTGTTTTGACCGCGCGTTCCGTTTTTACTTCAATGCACTTGACGACCATTGCCAAATTGTTGTGGACGAACTGGAGCACAAACTTGAGCCGCTGCCTTATCATGTCGAGTTGAGGGACTACCTCAAATCGCAGGAGCGCGAATTATGGAACTGGTTTGCCTCGGCGATGGCGCAGGCCGATTACACCGAGAATCTGAAACCAACGCAAATCGTGGGGCCAAGAGCCTGATGGCGGAGAAGGTGAAAAAGGGTTACGTCGAGCAGAACGGGTGAGACAGAACTTGACGCTTGCATTAGGCCCTTATTTTAAGATTTCCTCCGCGTGTTTCCGCGCCGCGTCCGATTGTCCGCCCAGCATCCGCGCCAGTTCGGTCACACGCTCTTTCTTGTTCAGCAACGTGATTTCCGAAACCGTCCGGCCCTCCTTGATTTGCTTGGTCACCACGTAATGCGCGGAGGCGCTGGCGGCAACCTGGGCAAGATGCGTGATGCAGAGGACCTGCCGCTGCCGGGCAATCTGCTGCATCTTGACTCCCACCGCATGGGCGGTTTCGCCGCCGACGTTCGCATCCACTTCATCAAAGACCAGCACGGGAATTTCGTCCACCTGCGCGAGCACAGTCTTGAGGGCGAGCATCACCCGCGCCATTTCGCCGGAGGAAGCGATGGCGCGCAACGGACGCGGCGGCTCGCCGAGATTGGGCGCGAATTGGAATTCAATCGTGTCGAGTCCGCTGAGCGTGTTGCGTGTTGCCTGTTGCGTGAAGGCGGCTTGATCAAGCGTGGTGATGGTGATGTCGAAATGACATTGCGCGAAGCCGAGGTCCTTGAGTTGTTTGACGGCGGCCTTGCTGAGTTGCGGGATGATTTTGCGGCGCTCCTTGGAAAGCTCCTGGCCGGTGCGCCAGAGTTCTGCGTCGAGCTTTTTCAGTTCCGCGTTGAGCCGCGTCAGTTCGGCGTCGCGTTGTTCAAGCTGCTGCAGTTTCCGCGCGGCCTCTTCGCCGAAGGCGATCACTTCGGCCAGTGATGCGCCGTATTTCCGCTTCAACGAATGAATGAGGTTCAGGCGCTCCTCCAACTCCTGCAAGCGCGCCGGGTCAACATCCACCTTCTCGGTGTAGTGCGAAAGGTCGCTCTGGAGTTCGCGCAGATTGATGCTCACCTGCTCATGGTCGGTCAGCAAGGTGGCCGCGCCGGGGTCAATGCGTTGAAGTTCCTGCAACGTGCGCCCCAGCAATCCGGCGTTGGTCAGCAGCGAAGTCTCGCTTTCGCTCAACAAATCCAGCGCGGTCTGGCTCAGTTCGAGCAATTTGTGCGCGTTGCTGGAGCGTTGATAATCCTGCTGCACCTGCGCCTCTTCGTCGGGTTGCAGCCGGGCGGCGGAGATTTCGTTGCTCTGAAACCGCAGCAGATCAAGTTGCTGCGCGTACGTCTTTTCATCAACGATCAACGCGGACTTCTCCGTTTCGACCGCCGCACGACGGCGGACCAGTTCCGCAAAAGCCTCGCGACGGGATTGCAAATCTCCAAAGGCATCCAAAATGTCAAGTTGCCGCGAAGCATGAAGCAAAGATTGATGGTCGTGCGGCCCGTGCATGTCCACCAACCACTGACCGAGCGAGCCCAAAACGCCCAACGTCGTCGGCGAACCGTTGACAAACTGACGGTTCGCGCCCGCGGCGGTGAAGGTGCGTTTGAGGACGAGTTGATTTTCTTCGCAAGGTTCCAGTCCATTCTCTTCGAGGAACGATTTCAGCGATGCGCGCAACCGGGCCGCATCGAAGACCGCCTCGACCGAGCAACTGTCGCTGCCGCTGCGGATGAGCGTGCGGTCGGCCCGCTCGCCGAGCACGAGATTCAGCGCGCCGATGATGATGGACTTGCCCGCCCCGGTCTCCCCGGTGATGGCATTATAGCCCGGTTGCAGCTCGAGGGTCAGGTCGGCCACCAGCGCGAGGTTTTTAATGCGCAGTATCGTCAACATGTTAAATTCGTCGTGCTCAATTTGGATGTTATGTTAACATTCGGCAAAATAAAAATTTAACGGCGCCAATCATAGTTATGCACAAAAGCTCAAGCGTGACCTGTTTCCGTATCGAAGTGGGACTGCAACCATGATATACAAATTCACCCCACGCGACCGCAACGTTCACCCTTTCCTCGGGGGAGAGAATTCCCCGATGTCAACTTCGCGCATTGAACCCATGAACCATCCGACGCTCAACATCTTCTCCCTCGCCCCCTTGGGGGAGAGGGCTGGGGTGAGGGGGTTTTCCCCATTCGATGTTCGAAGTTCGATGTTGGATGTTCGATGTTTCCCGGTTCATGATGAGGGCGGTCGTAATACTGACTTCCCCGCACATTAATTACCAAGACTCACTAACAATGTCATTTTCGTTCATTTTCCTCGGTTCGGGAACATCCCAGGGTGTACCGATGATCGGTTCCGATTATCCGCCGGAATTCCTCGCCAACCCCAAGAACCACCGCACCCGCCCGGCCATCTACGTTGCCACCGAACAGGCCAAAATCGTGGTGGATACTACCCCGGACTTCCGCACCCAGATTTTGCGCGAGAATATCCGCTGGCTTGACGCCGTGATTTTCACCCATCCCCACGCCGATCATGTCATGGGTCTGGACGATTGCCGGCGCTTCTGCGATTTGCGCGGCAAGGGACTGCCCATTTATGCGAACGCTCATACCATGGAAAACCTCAGGCGCGTTTTCGATTATGCCTTTCACGAAGGCCCCTGGCCCAAGGGCTATCTCATTCCCGAACCGCATTTGATCGAAGGCCCTTTCCGCATTGGCGACCTCGAAATCACGCCGCTTCCCCTGCCCCATGGCCGCACCACCACGAACGGCTACCTCTTCGTCCAGGCCGGAAAAAAGCGCCTCGCCTACCTGAGCGATTGCAAGGAGGTCCCCAGCGAAGTGGTGAAACAGATTGTCGGTGTGGAGGTTGCGGTGTTGGACGCCCTGCGGCGCGCCCCGCATCCAACGCACATGTGCCTCGACGAAGCGCTGACGGCGGCGCGGCGCATCGGCGCAGGCCGGACCTATTTCACCCATTTAACGCACGATTACGATCATGACGCCGCCCAGGCGGAGCTCCCGCCCGGAGTGGAGCTCGCTTACGACGGATTGCGAGTTGACTGTGACCCTGACATGAGGCACGGTTCCTGACCGGAGGCACGGCCGGTTGCTGCGCGCG
>JAQGPB010000419.1 GCA_028293265.1 Pedosphaera sp.
GCCAACAACGAAGAGATTTTTGTCGGGGCCAAACTGAACGACCGCCAAGCCTTCAGCATTGGCAATGCCTATTATTATAACAATCGCAATCCGGGCGACAATTGGCGCATTTACGCCTTCACCGACCGGCCGGCCTATCGCCCGAACGAAACCGTCCAATGGAAATTCATCGCGCGCAAAAAGGCCGACGGTTCGGCCTACACCACCCCGGCCAATCAGGTTGTGGAATTTCAAATCACCGACCCGCGCGGCGCCAAGGTGAAGGAGGACAAGATCACGCTCAATGCCTTCGGCAGCGCGTGGGGTTCGCTCGCGTTGACCGAAACCATGCCATTGGGCGAATACAACGTCACATTTTGGAACGAGGGGAAAAAACAGCAGATTGGCAACGCCACCCTGTTCCGGCTCGAAGAATACAAACTGCCCGAGTTTAAGGTGAGCGTCCAAACGCCTGAGGAAAATGGCCGCAAGAAGGCGTTCCGTCTTGGCGAAAAAGTGGAGGTCACGGTGCAGGCCGATTACTATTTCGGCGGCGCGGTGGCGAATGCCAGCGTCGAGCTGATCGTCCACCAAAATCCTTTCTTCCACTTCTGGCATCGCGAGCACGATTTCCCCTGGTTTTACGAAGACCTCTCGCCGGAATTCCAGCGCGGACGTTACTACGGTGGCGAAGGTCCCATCATCAAGCGCGAAACCCTCAAGACCGACGCCAACGGCAAGGCCTCGCTCACCTTCGACACCCCGCGCGACCCCAACCAGGAATACGAGTATCGCATCGAGGCCCGCGTGACCGATGCCAGCCGCCGCGAAATCACCGGCATCGGCAGCGTGCGCGTCACCCGCCAGCGTTACTACGTTTATCCCGAAGCCGCGCACAATTTCTACCGCCCGCAGGACAAGGTGAACGTGGAGTTCAAGGCGCTCGATGCGAACGACCAGCCGGTCGAGACCGAAGGCACGGTCAAAGTCACCCGCGATTATTGGTTCGAAATCTGGCTCGACGGCAATGGCAGGGAAGTGAAAGGCGATGAACTCAGAAACTTTCGCAGCCGCAGCATGATTTTCACGCCGCCGCCCGCCAAGCCCGGCGACCGCGCGTGGCAGCTCAAATTTCGCGGCTACCAGCACGATGACATTCTCACGCGCACGCTGAAGACGGATACAAACGGCCTGGCCGAATTGACCTTCACGCCGGAACGCGAGGGTTACTACCGCATCGTGTGGAGCGGCGAGGACAAAGGCAGAACGAACGCCTTGCCCGCGCAGCCGATTCAAGCCGAAACCACCGTCTGGGTCGCCACCGATGCCACCACGGAACTCGGTTATCGCCACGGCGGCGTGGAAATCATCGTGGACAAGGACACTTTCCGCGTCGGCCAGAAAGTGCCGGTCATGCTAAGCGTTCCCACCAATGATCGTTACGTGCTGTTCACCGCCGAGGGCGAGGACCTTTACAGCTACCAGCTCGTCCATGTCACCGGCACGGTCAAACTCGTGGAACTCCCCATCGAGGAAAAGCATGTGCCGAATATTTTCCTCAATGCCGCGCTGGTCAGCGACCGCCAGATTTTCACGGATTCAAAACAGGTCATTGTCCCGCCCACAAAAAATTTTCTGAACGTCCAGGTCAAGTCCGACCGCGAACAATATCAGCCGCATGAAACCGGCACCTTCACCATCACCACCCGCGACGACAATGACCAGCCAATCTCCGCCGAAGTCGCCTTTGGCCTCGTGGACGAATCGGTTTATTACATTCAATCCGATTACGCCGGCGATCCGCGCCAGTTTTATTTCAGCGACAAGCGTTCGCAACAAGTCCAGACGGGAAGCACCTTCAATCAAAAGAATTATGCCAAATTGGTCGTCGGCGAAGGAGACCAGTTGATTGACATCCGCGACCTCGAACAGCTCAAACGGACCAGGCGGCTGCTGGAGAGTGAAAGCGCCGGTCAGAGTTATTTTATTTCCACCAACTTCGTTGAAACGCTGGACGAACTGGAGGATTTGAACGGGGCCATCCCCATCCGATATGCGAATGCCGGAAGACTGTTTGGCGTTGCAACTGACTCCCTGGGCCTGGCCGAAGGCAAAGACGAAATATTCAGACGTTCCGGCACGTTGGCCGCAAGTGCGGTGCCGGAAGTATCCGGCGCCTATTTTAATGGGATCGGCGGCGTGGGGACTTCGGTTCTGGGAAAGTCGCTGATTGCAATGAGGACGCCCATGTCCATGCCTGCCGCTCCACCCGGCCAATCGCGGCCGGAAGAACCGGCCATCCAGGTCCGCTCCGATTTTCGCTCCACCATTTTCTGGCAGCCGGATATCAAGACGGATGCGGACGGCAGGGCAACGGTGAAAGTCACCTATCCCGATTCGTTGACCGGTTGGAAAGCCACCGCGCGCGCGGTCACCGGCGTGAACCAGTTCGGCATCGCGACGACCAACACGCATACGAAGCAGCCGCTCATCGTCCGCCTCGAAGCGCCCCGATTTTTTGTGGTCGGCGATCAGGTCACCATTTCGGCGGTGGTCAACAACAACACCGGTCAAGCCTTCACCGCCAAAGTTCAATTCGAGCCGGACGTGCCGGGCTTCGCGCCCAAGGACGTGATGGCGGCGCAGCTCGAAGTGCCGGCCAACGGCGAAGCCCGGGCCGATTGGCAGCTCACCATCCGCGCGCCCGGCCAGGCGAAATTGAAAGTCACCGCCCGCGGCGGCAAATACGCCGATGCGATGGAAAAATCCTATCCGATTTACGAACATGGCATCGAAAAATTCATCGCCAAATCCGGCAAGGTTCGCGGCGACGACATCACGGTAAAACTCAATCTCCCCAGGGAGCGCAAAACGGAATCCACCACGCTCGACGTGCAAATCACGCCGAGCCTTGCCGTCACGATGCTCGATGCGCTGCCTTACCTGATTGATTACCCTTACGGTTGCACCGAGCAAACCATGAGCCGCTTCCTCCCCGCCGTCATCACCGCCAAAACGCTCAAGGACCTCGGCTTGAAATCCGAGGACATCATGGGCCATCTCTTCGGCGGCATCGAACCGGCCACTGCCGCCGCCACCCATCCCAAGGGCAAACACGATTTGCGCGAGCTGGATAACATCACAAAACAGAGCCTGGAGCGCCTCTACGATTTTCAACACGCGGACGGCGGCTGGGGTTGGTGGAAACAGGGCGACAGCGACCATTTCATGACGGCTTATGTGGTCTGGGGCCTGACGCTTGCGCGCGAAGCTGGCATCAAGCTCAAGGCGGGCGTGCTGAATCGTGCCGCAACCTATCTCGACAAAACCCTGGTCGAAGAAGAACTGAATTACGACCAACAGGCCTGGATGTTGCACGCGCTCTCCGCTTACCACGCCTCTGCCCGCCAGGGCAAAATCGGAACGTTCCAAACCAAGGCCTTCGACAATTTGTGGGCCCATCGGGAGCAGCTCAACGCCTATACCCGCGCCTTGCTGGCCTTGAGCGCTCATAATTACGGCTTCACCGACCAGGCCAAAATCCTTATCGCCAATCTCGAAAATGGCGTCAAAATAGATGACCACCCCGACGCTTCAGTCCTCATCTCAGGCCCCTCAACCCTCAACCCTCAACCCTCAACCACTTCCGCAACGGCTCATTGGGGCGAGGATGGCATTTACTGGCGCTGGTCGGACGGCGGCGTGGAGGCGACCGCGTTCGCGTTGCGCGCGATGCTCGCGATTGATCCGCAGAACAAGCTGGTCGAACCGGTAACGAACTGGCTCATCAAGAACCGTCGCGGCGCGCAATGGAGCAACACCCGCGACACCGCCATCACCGTCCTCGCCATG
>JAQGPB010000587.1 GCA_028293265.1 Pedosphaera sp.
TGACAAGGGGGCAGAGAACTGGGGTTGCGCCAGAGAGATCAATGTTTACAACTGTTAGAAATCCGCCGCCAATTTTTTTGCCTGCTCCTGGCCACGCGCGATGCTCGCTTCCCCCTTCTCTTTCCCGCCCCACGTCGTGCCTTCCACCACCAGCGTGAGGACTTCCTTGACCCCGATAAACTTCAGCCAGAAATCAATGTATCTTTTCTGATGGTCAAACCGGGAAGCGGGCGTCGGCGAGTCTTCCGCGTAGGTCCCGCCCCGCGCATAGACGACGAAGGCGCGGGGGGTTTTGAGCAAAGGGCCGTACTCGTTGCCGTCATAGGTGAAGAGCATTCTGCGCTGGCAGACCAGATCAATCAATTGCTTGAGCTTGTAAGGGTAGGCGAAGTTCCACATGGGCACGCCGAGCACGATGCGGTCCGCTTGCTGGAAGCGTGCCGCCAGCTCCTGGATTTTGTCCCAGACGGCGGTCTCGGCCGGGTCCATCGGTTCCTGGTTCACGCCTTTGTACTTGGCCCCGATGGCCTCCTGGTCGAAGTCCGGCAGGTTTTCCTCCCAGATGTTCAGGGTGTCCACCATGACCCCAGGAGAAGCCTGACGGTAGGCTTCGAGGAAGGCGTTGGTGACGGCGATGGAGGCAGACTTGGATCCGCGCGGAGAGGATTGGATGTGGAGCAGACGCATGATCTTAAACCTTGGTTGGATACCCGGCGGTATCAGTGAGTTCGGGAATCAGTCTAAGAGCGACGTCCCCTTTAATGCTGGTGAAGCCATAGCATGGATTCCGGTGAATTGCAAGGGGTCAGCAAGGTTGGCAGTGGCTCAGTTTTCCGGTATTATTTTGTCGCCACGCCGTATGAGCGTCGTTTCCGGCGGTCACAGACCGCCGCTACAGCCAAATTGCTGCACCATTCCCCATCACTACCGCTGGACTCCCGGTGCCATAAGCGGTAAATCTCTTATGCCATGATCGTGATTTACGAAAAATGCTTTTGACGGCCAAACAACCGAACGCCGGTAAAGTCATGGGCCTTGTCCTCATGCTTGCCAGCTTGCTGGCCGGGATGGCTGGCCTCGCGCAACCTGCCCAGCCGCCTTCGCCGCTCCCTGTGCGGCCCGCGCCCGCGCCTTCCAACGGCGGGTTCACGGTCAACAGCCATCCGGTCTTCTCCGCGCCGTTCGCCCCCGATCCGTTCGACAGCCTAGTGGCGTCGGCGGCTTCGTTCGACATTGATTCGCCCGTCGAGGCGCACGCGGAATTCGATCCCCCGACGGCGCCCGTGGGCGGGCGCGTCGTTTATCGCGTGGTGGTCACCGCGTTGGATGAATCGTTGACCATGCCCGACCAATTGCCCGTGCCGGCCGGCCTCGATCTGCACCCGGGCGGCCGCGGCCAGACTTATCAGCCCACCGGCGGGATGAAATTGCGTCCGCTGACGACCATCATTTACCGCGCCACCGTCACCAACACCGGGACGTTCACCATCCCCGCGTTCGACCTCACCGCGTATGGCAAAACCATCAAGGTCCCGGAGGCGAGCCTCAGCGTGGTGCCGTCCGGGGCCGCCGTCGACCACGAACCGCCGCGCCTGCTGCTGGACCTGCCGCCGGGCGATTGTTACGTCGGCCAGTTGCTGCGCATTCCCGTCATCCTCCCCTCGCCGCCCGGCGGCGGCATCATGTTCCTGTCGCACACGCACATCACCGGCGATTTCATTTTCTCGGAACAATTTTACATGGGCATGCGCGTCGAGAATGTGCAGCATGATGGCAAAAGTTTCCCCGCCTCGGTCGAAGACGTCCTCATCACCCCGTTGCGCGAAGGCCCGCAGGAATTGCTCGCCCAGGGCAACGCGCAAAACAGCATCCTCGTGGATTCCGACCCGGTCACGCTGGATGTGAAACCGCTGCCGACGAAAGGCGTGCTGCCCGGCTTTACCGGCGCGGTCGGCAGTTTCCAGGCCGAACCGCCCACCGCCACGCCCGCCGAAGTCCGCGCGGGCGAGCCGCTGACCCTGACGGTGCTGATTCGCGGCGAAGGCAATCTCGGCCGGCTGATTCCGCCGCGCGTGCCGGCCCTGCGCGAGTGGCAGAGTTTCCCGCCCGTGGGTGAAACCACTTCGTCGGCCGCCATCCAACAACGCGGTTTTGCCAGTTTCAGATACACGCTGATTCCCCTCAGCGACAAAATTAAAGCCACGCCCGAAATTCCGTTCAGCTATTTTGATCCGCGCCAAAAAGCCTACGTCGCGATGAACATCCCCGCCGCGCCCATCAACGTCCTGCCCGGCGCGCCCGGTTTCCAGGCCAGTTTGCCCCCGCTCGAAACCCCGCCCACCGACCCCGAGGACGCCACCCGCGAAAAAGAACCGGTGTTCACCGGCCTGATGCAGAAACCGGGCTTCGCCGCGAGCAGCCTTATGCCATCGCAGCAACGCTGGTGGTTCCTGGCCTTGCAAATATTGCCTGCCGCGATTATCGGCGGCTTATGGGCCTGGGACCGCCGTCGCCGCTTTCTCGAACAGCATCCCGAGGTCGTCCTCAAACGCCGTGCCCGCCGCGGCTTGCGCCGACAGCTCCAGCTCGCCCGCCGCGCCGCCGCCGCCCGCGATGCCGCCGGCTTCGTGACCGGTGCCGCGAACGCCCTGCGCGAAGCCTGCGCCCCGCACCTCGCCGCCCATCCCGGCGCGTTGGTCTTTGCCGATGTATTGCAGGAATTGCCCGCCCCTCGCCGCCAAGGCCCTTCCGCCGAAATCATCCGCCGCCTGTTCGTCGCCGCCGACGCGCTGCGCTTCGGCGGGCCGGTCAGGGAAGGGACTGATCTGCTCGCGCTGCAGCCGGAACTGGAACAGGTGCTGGCAGAATTGAGGACAAGATTGTGAGAAGCACCCAATGACTAATGACGAAATACCCAAAGAAGCACCAAGCTCCAAACTATCATTGGTAGAATCCCGGGCATTGGTGCTTGAGATTTCGTCATTCTTTGGGTGTTTGGGTAGTTGGGTATTTGGGTGTTTCCCCTTGGTAATTATCTTGGCTTCGACGCTGAATTGCACCGCCACGTCTTCAGTTCAAGAATTATTCACGGGCGGTTCGCAAGCGTACGCCACCGGGAAATACGAAGCTGCCGCGGCGAGTTTCATTGAAGCCGCCGAAGCCGCGCCCGCGCCGGGCACGCTGCATAATCTCGGCAACGCCGAATGGCAATTGGGCCACACCGGCCCGGCCATCCTCGCCTGGGAACGCGCGCAATGGCTCGATCCCTTCAGCCCCAACCCGCGCGCCAACCTGCGTTACGCCCGCAAGGCCCGCCTGCTCGAAGCCCCCGATCTCGGCTGGTTCGAGATTTGTTCGACGTGGCTGCCCGCCAATGCCTGGCCGTGGATTGCCAGCTTCAGCCTATGGCTCGCCATCGCGCTGGTTATTTTTCCCGGCGTCTTCCGCTGGCGCAAGGCGAGCTGGCAGCAGGCGCTCGCCGCGGCGGGCTTCGCCATTTTTCTGCTCACGATTCCCGCGTTGATCGGCATTCAGAGCCGCACGAAACTCGGCGTCATCCTGCCGCGCAACGTCAATTTGTGCCTTACCCCGACCAGCGAGGCCCAGCCCATCGCGCGGCTCGCCGCCGGTGAAATCGTCCGTCTCGAACGCGAGCGCGGCAAATATCTTTTCGTCCGCACCTCGACTGCCTCGGGCTGGATTGCCCGCTCCCAATTCAGTCTCATCGCGCGGTGACCTCAGCCGGATGCGTCGTCCGTGGCAATGAGCGCTGCCGCCAGAAAACATAGATGACCGGATACAACAGCAGTTCGAGAATGGCGGAAGTCACCACGCCGCCAATCATCGGCGCGGCGATACGTTTCATCACGTCGGCTCCGGCCTGGGTCGTGGGTGACCACATGATGGGCAGCAGCCCAAAAAGAATCGCGCAAACCGTCATGATTTTGGGCCGGATACGTTGCACCGCGCCTTCGACCACCGCGTCATGCAGGTCGGCCATGGTGGCCATTTTTCCCTGGGAGCGAAATTTTTCCCACGCATGATCGAGATAGAGCAGCATCACCACGCCGGTTTCCGCATCCAACCCCGCCAGGGCAATCAAGCCCACCGCCACCGCAACGCTCAGGTTGTAGTGCAACAAATAGAGCAGCCAGAAAGCACCCACGAGGGAGAATGGGACGGCCAGGAAGACAATGATGGTTTTGATGACCGACTTGGTATTGAGAAATATCAGGACGAAAATGATCAGCAGCGTGAAGGGTATCACGATTTTCAATCGTTGTTTCGCGGCCTGGATATATTCGAACTGGCCCGCCCACTGGATGTAATATCCGGGCGGAAATTTCACCTGCTCATTGATCTTTCGGGCGGCTTTTTCCACATAACTGCCGATGTCGCTGGTCGTCGGGTCAACAAAGACAAAGCCGACCAACTGCCCGTTCTCGTCGCGAATGGAAGGTGGTCCGGTCCGGTAACGAATGTCCGCCAGCATGGAGAGCGGAATCTGGGTGGCCATGGTGCTGGTGGGTTCGGTTGCTGCCCCATTTCCACCCTGCCCCATTCCCGCGGTGTTTGCGCCGCCTGCTGCGTCCGCACCGGATTTTGAATTCATTGGAGTCGGCACCAAAACGCGCTTGAGAGCGTCCAAATCGTCCCGATAGTCGCGGGCATACCGGACGCTGATGGGATAACGCTCCCGGCCTTCGACAGTCATGGAGATCGTCTTGCCGCCGATCGCGGTTTCAATGACGTCGTTGATGTCCCCGACCGTCAGGCCGTAGCGGGCGGCGGCTTCCCGGTTCGGGGTGATGTCAAGAAAGTAACCGCCGGTGGTGCGCTCGGCAAAAACGCTGCGCGTGTCCGGGAAATCCGTGAGAGCCTTTTCGATTTGTACTGACACATCCTGGATTTGCTTCAAGTCCGGCCCAAAAACTTTTATGCCCAGCACGCTGCGGAATCCGGTGGTGAGCATCTCGGTGCGGGTCTGGATCGGCATCCAAAAAATGTTCGCCATGCCGGGGGTTTTGAGCTTGTCGTTCATCTCCGCGATGATTTTTTCCCAGGTCATGCCGGGACGCCATTGTTCGTGCGGTTTCAAGGTGACCACCGTTTCAAACATGGAGAGCGGCGCGGGGTCGGTGGGGGTTTCCGCCTGGCCGGCCTTGCCGAAGACCCGTTCCACTTCGGGAGTCTCCCGGATGAGGCGATCCTGAATCTGCAGAATTTTGGTGGCCTCGTTGATGGACATGCCGGGGACGGCCGTGGGCATGAACAGAATGGTGCCCTCGTTGAGCGGCGGCATGAATTCTGAGCCCAGCTTGAGGTAGGGAAACACCGTGGCGCCCATGATCAACAGGGCGGCAATCAGGGTGAGCCAGCGAAACCGCAGCACAAAATGGACAAACGGCTGATAGACCCAGATGAGGAAGCGGTTCACCGGGTTCCTCGCCTCCGGCGTGATTTTTCCCCGGATCAATAACAGCATCAGCACCGGGACCAGCGTGACGCCCAAAAACGCGGCGAAGAACATGGCAAAGGTTTTGGTGTAAGCCAGCGGACTGAACAGGCGGCCCTCCTGCGCCTGGAGTGAAAAGACCGGAATGAAGCTCACCGTGATAACGAGCAGCGAAAAGAACAGCGGACGGCCCACGTTTTGCGCCGCCGCGATGATGACGCGGGTTCGTTCCGCGCCGTCCGGTTCCCGGCCATGCTCATCCCGGAAATGCTCCAGTTGTTTGTGGGCATTCTCGACCATGATGATAGCGGCGTCCACCATCGCGCCAATGGCGATGGCGATGCCGCCCAGGGACATGATGTTGGAGGTCAATCCCAGCCAGTGCATCGGGAGGAACGAAAGCAGGATGGCGATGGGCAGCGTAATGATCGCGACCAGAGCCGAACGGAAGTGCCACAGAAAAATGATGCAAACGAGGGCGACCACGATGCTTTCCTCGATCAATTTTTCCCGAAGCGTGGCGATGGAGCGTTTGATCAAATCGCTGCGGTCATAGGTGGGAACGACGTGAACGCCCTCGGGCAGGGACGGCTCGATTTCCTTGAGTTTCTTTTTCACCCCATCAATGACGGTCAGCGCATTTTCGCCATAGCGCATCACGACAATGCCGCCCACCACTTCGCCCTTGCCGTCCAGTTCGGCGACGCCGCGCCGCAGGTCGGGCCCGAGATGAACAAGGCCGACATTACGAATATAAACCGGCGTACCGTTCACCACCTTGAGCGGAATGTTTTCGAGGTCGCCGATGCTTTTGATGTAGCCGCGCCCGCGCACGTAATATTCGGTGGAAGCGACCTCGAAAATCTTTCCGCCCACATCGGCGTTGGATTTGCGGATTTTATCAACCACATCCCCGATGGGAATGCCGTAGGCAGCGAGCTTGTTGGGATCGAGGTCCACCTGGTACTGTTTGACAAACCCGCCCACCGGCGCGACCTCGGCGACGCCTTGGACCGATTCCAGGGCGTAACGGAGGTTCCAATCCTGGATGGAGCGAAGTTCCGCGAGATTGTGTTTGCCGCTCTCATCCACGAGCGCATATTCAAAAACCCAGCCCACGCCCGTGGCATCGGGGCCGATGACGGGATTGACACCTTCGGGCAACATGCCCCGGACGGAATTCAAGTATTCAATCACCCGCGAGCGCGCCCAATAAATATCCGTGCCATCCTGGAAAATCACATAGACGAACGATTTGCCGAACATGGATTCGCCGCGCACGAATTTTACCTTCGGCGCGGCAATAAATTTCGTTGAAATTGGATACGTAATCTGATCCTCAACCAGGTCGGGCGAACGGCCTTCCCAATCCGTATAGACAATCACCTGCGCATCGCTCAAATCCGGGATGGCATCCAGCGGCGTGTTCCATAATCCCCATAGGCCCGCCGCGATGGCGAAGATCGTGAGAATGATGACCAGGAATTTATTCCGCGCGCTCGCGGCAATGACACGCTCAAGAAAGCCTTCGCCGGGCTTAGGCTCCGGACTGGCGGATGATGGTTCAGGCGGGTTCTGCATAAATCAAAGCCGTCACCACGATTTCAAAGCCCCCTGCACCTTGGATTCAGCATCAATCAGGAAATTGGCGCTGTTCACGACCCGTTCCCCGGCTTGCAGGCCGCTCACCACCGCGTAATCCTCGCCGTATTTCCGGCCGAGTTCGACGAAGCGCGGCTCCAGCCGGCCTTCGCCTTTGTCCACGAAGACCACGTTGTGTTCACCGGTCGGCAATACCGCGCTTACCGGCACAGCCAGGCCTTCGCCCGCGTCGTTTTTCAAACTGACGTTCACGTACATGTCAGGCCGGAGCTTGAAATCAGGATTTTCAATGTCCACCCGCACCCGGATGGTGCGGCTCGCGTCGTTGATGAATGGATCAACGAGGGCGATCTTGCCGCTGAACTTCTCACCAGGATAGGAATCGGTGGTGATGATCACCTGGAGACCCTTTTTGAGCAGGGGCAGTTCATCCTGATAAAACTGGGCCCAGACCCAGACCACGGAAAGGTCCGCGACATCCACTAGATGGTCGCCCATCGAAACCCGGCGACCCTGATCCACCTGCAAGTTTTGCACCACGCCCTTGAACGGCGAGTAAAGCGTGAGGGTCTCCGCGGCCTCCCGCGATTGTTCGAGCTGCTGAATCTGCCCGGCGGTGATGTTCCAAAGGGACAGGCGGCGTTTGGCTGATTCGATGAGATTTTGCGTGCTCTGCTGGACGGCTTCGGCATGTGATTTTTGGGCCTCATCGCGCATCCGCAGCAGGTTCAGGAACTCCTGCTCCGTGGTCAGCAAGTCCGGGCTGTAGATCGTCAAAAGCGGTTGGTTCTTCTCCACTACGTCGCCGCGCGACGCGATTTCCAGCTTTTGCACGTAACCTTCGATGCGGCTCACAAAATCCCAATGCCGCTGTTTGTCGTATGTCACCGTGCCCACGGCGCGCAACGAGGATTGAAGCGGCTTTTTCTCAACCGCGGCATAGGTCACGCCGATCAACTGCTGCCGCGCCGTCGGGACGGTAAACTCGGTGGGATGCTCCTCCACCATTCCTTCATTTGTGCTTCCCTCCATGCCTTTCATGCCCGGCATTCCCGCCATGCCGGACATGTCCGTGCTTTTGGCGGATTGCCCGGTCTGCCCGCTCAGGGTGGCGGTTTTCTTTTTGACGGGCACCAATTCCATCCCGCAAATGGGGCATTTCCCCGGAACCTTTGATTTCACGGACGGGTGCATGGTGCAGGTGTAATAGTCCACGTCGCTGTCAGCGCCGGTTTTCTTCTCGTCATGCGAGCAGGCGGTGAGGAACAAGGCGATCAGCCCCACCAAGGGAGCCAGCATAAGCAGATGTTTCAGTTTCATTTGGAATCGTGTTGATGTTCAATTGGTGAGGCTGCGGGTGCCAGCGGCGCTCCCACCAGGGCTTCCAGTTCGGCAAGGGCAATCTGGTAATGGGAAAGATGGTCCCAATACATGGATTCAACTTCCTGGACGGTTTGTTCCGCCGAAAGCAATTCGAGAAAACCCGCCCTGTCCGCCTCGTAACCCAGGCGTTTGGCGGTGACGGTTTGTTCCGCCAGGGGCAGCAGTTTGGTTTGGAACAGCTCCGTGTGATGATGGAAGGTTTCGACTTTTTTAAGCTGATCCCGGACCGCCCCCAGCGTCTCCAGGCGAACCGCCTCCAATTCGTGCCGGGCGCTTTCAAGCATTTTTTCCTGCTCGCGGATGGCGGCCCTGTATTTGCCGCGATTGAACCAGGGGAGATTGATGGAAAAGCCCGCGCTGATTTCGCTGATGGCCTGTGAAGCGCCGTTATAACGGTCGCTCTCCACGCGGAAGCT
>JAQGPB010000443.1 GCA_028293265.1 Pedosphaera sp.
ACAAGGGTTTTGTCGAGACGAGAGGAGGAGGGATAAGTAGCCAATGACGAAATACCCAAATACCCAAATACCCAAATACCCAAGGTGAATCCCAAGCATTGATTTCAGGGATTGGGACTTCGATGCGAATTACCGATCATTCGTAGCGGAGCGCATCAATTGGATCAAGGTGCGAAGCTTTCCAGGCGGGATAGTAGCCGAAGACAATGCCGACGGTCGCCGATACCGCGACGGCGGCAATGATCGCCGGCACGGATGGCCGGGTCGGCCAATGCAGCACGTTGGTGACGACGACCGATACTCCGCGGCCCACCAAAATGCCGACGATGCCCCCTGCCAGACAGAGCAGGACTGCCTCCACGAGAAACTGGCGCAGGATGTCCTTTGTATGCGCGCCAACGGCCATGCGGATGCCGATTTCCTTGGTTCGTTCAGTCACGGACACAAGCATGATGTTCATGATGCCCACGCCACCCACCACCAGCGAGATCAAAGCCACGCACAAAAGCAAGTTGGTCATCACATGGCTCGTGGAGGCCAGCGCTTCGGAAATCTCAGTGAGATTGCGAATCCGAAAATCATCCGGCGCTCCGGGCCGGATGCGGTGGCGTTCGCGCAGGATGCTGGTGATTTGACGCATGGCCCCCGGAATGTCCTCCGGCGTGGCGGCGGAGACAAAGACATCGTCAAGGTCTGCGAAACGCGTCAATTGCGGCATGTCTGCGGCCTGGGTCGCGGAAGGTTGCGGATAAAGCTGCATTTGCTGGCCAGGGTAAAGCTGATTGAGCGAGTTAATCTGGGATGAAGCCGCAACTGCCGTTGACTGCGTGGCTTGCCGCGCGCCGGAGACGCGAAATTTAATCGTCGTCCACGGGGCGATGACAAAATCATCCTGATCGCGACCCATCATGTTCACGCCTTTGGGACTGAGTATGCCCACCACGCGCAGATTCACGTTGCGGACGCGGATGGATTTGCCCAGCGGCGCATCCTCACCGAACAATTGACGGACGACGGTCTGCCCGATGATGCAAACCGCCGCGCCATTGCGGACATCTTCGTCGGTGAAACAGATTCCCTCGGCGAGGTCCCATTTGCGGACGACCAGGTAATCGGGCGTCGTGCCGAGAACATTGTTCGGGCGCCAGTTGCGGTTGCCGTACATGATCTGCCCACCGGAATCCACGCTCGGTGCCACGCAGCGGATGCCGCTGCACTCGCGCTCGATGGCCTCGGCGTCCAACGGCGTCAGCGTGACCCGGCCGCCGCCACCGGTGTTGATCCCGCCGACGGAGACGGAGCTTGGGTCAATCTGAATCACATTCGCCCCAATGCTGGCAATCGTTTGCTGGATGGAATAGGATGAACCCTGGCCGATCTCCATCATCGCGATGACCGCCGCGATGCCGATGATGATTCCCAAGCAGGTGAGCACCGACCGCATGACGTTCCGTCGCAAGGCATGCAACGCCATATGCAGGGTCCGGTGGATGCTCAGGGAAATCATGACGCAGTGATCTCTACCGCCTCTGCGGCATTTGTGGGATGAAAGGATTTTTGGTTGCGGCCTGGGCTGTCTCTGACGACTCGCCGATGACCACCTCCTGGCCTTCCGAGAGATTTTCCGCCATAACCGCCGTATTCATTCCATCCGATGCGCCCAGCTTGACCTCCAGCGGACGGACGAAGTCGCCATCCTTCAGCCAGATCGTGCCGCGGCGTTCTTTTGGTTTTTTGTTGGGCTTGGCGTCCTTGTCTTTGGATTCACCACCGGCACCGCCGGACATGGACTCAAGTTTCGATGTACGCGCATCCGGTGCGACGTCGGCCAGGGAAGTCGGCGCCCAACGCAGGGCCATGTTGGGAACCAGCAGCGCGTTGGTGTCCTTTTGCATGATGAAATGGACGTTCGCAGTCAGGTAGGGCAGCAAAAGATTTTGCGGGTTTTCCGTGTTCACCTCGACGGTGTACATCACGACATTTTGCGTCATGGTCGCGTTGAGGCGGACTTTGCCGACACTGCCCTCGAATATTTTCCCGGGAAATGTGTCGCACTCGAAAGTGACGGGCGCGCCGGGAAGAATGCGGCCAATGTCCGCCTCGTTCACGCCCACCCAGATTTGCATCTTGGTCAGGTCGCGCGCGATGAGGAACAGGCTGGGTGCATTGAGGCTCGACACGACGGTTTGCCCGATGTTCACGCGGCGATCAATCACGACGCCATTGACGGGTGACTTGATCGTGCAAAAGTCCAGGTTGCGCTGCGCCTTGGTGAGCGCCGCGTCGGCCTGGATGGTGGCGGCCTTGGCTTGGGAAACCGCCGCCTGCGCCACATCCACATTGGCCCGGGCGATTTCGTAATTGGCCTGGTAGGTGTCAAAGTCCGAGCCGGCCAGCAGCTTGGAACGGTTGAGTTCCTGCCCGCGTTTCCACTCCGCCCCGGCCTGGACATATTTCGCTTTTGCCTGTTCGAGATTGGCGGTGGCGCTCAACTCCCCGGCCTTGCCCTGTTCCAATTGGGCCTTGGCCACGGCGAGATCGGCGGCGTAAACTGACTCGTCTATTTTTGCCAGAATGGTCCCCTCCTCCACGCTGGAGCCGTAATCCACCGTCTTGCCATCCTTGTCCTTGCCGAAAGTAAGGATGAGCCCGGCCACCTGCGCGCCCACGTCCACGACTTCGACCGGTTCGAGCGTGCCGGTGGCGCTGATGGTCGCGACGAGGTCGCCCCGATTAACCGGCGCGAGGCGGAATGCCAGTTTGCGGCCGTTGCGCGCGTTCCATCGCCAGCCGATGACTCCACCGGCCAATGCAATCACGACGATCACAAAAATAATTTTTTTAAAGCGGGCCATATTGCGAATCAATCATCCATGCGTATGACGGGTGCTTATTCCAGTGGACAGTTGGAAGCGGGATGGAACCAATCGAGCCGTATTTCCCCAGGTAAGTTTTCTTTGGACGGCTCATAGTTAATCTGACATTGGCTGACATCGTATCCGCAATTTTTGGCACGCCCGATTTCAAACGTCAAGGCACAGCCTCAATCGCAGTGCCCATCAGTTCACCATGGGATTATGAATGAACGATGTATCAAACATGACAGTCTTGTCATTTTTCAACTGGCAACTTCCGCCGCCAAATTTGAATTGCGCTTTGGGCGGCCATTGGACGGTTCACGTTGACACCGTTCCGTGCTTGGGTTAACTCTGCTTCCACTATGACACGTGCCGCCAAAGTCATTTTCCTGCTCTTGATTTGCGCAATTTTCGCCGGGGTCACCGAGGGAGCCGATTGGTATCGCTGGCGCGGGCCGGATTTGAACGGCATCTCGACCGAAACTGGCTGGCAAACCCAATGGCCCGCCGAAGGTCCCAAACAATTGTGGAAGGCGTCGGTTGGCGCCGGTTTCTCCTCCATGTCCGTCAGCCAGGGGCGCGTTTATACGATGGGCAACGACGGCGACGCCACCGACACGGTCTGGTGCTTGGATGCCGCCACCGGCGCGCCGGTCTGGAAACATTCTTACCCCTGCCCGCTCGATCCCAAGTATTACGAAGGCGGCACCAGCAGCACGCCCACGGTGGATGGCGACCGCGTTTACACGATAAGCCGCAAAGGCGATTTGTTTTGCCTCGACGCCGCCAAAGGCAAGGTCGTCTGGTCAAAAAACATTCCCGCCGATTTGGGCAGTGAGATTCCGACGTGGGGTTTCGCCGGTTCACCGCTGGTGGAAGGCGATTTGCTCATCCTCAACGCCGGCAGCGCCGGCCTGGCGCTGAACAAAAAAACCGGTGCGGTCATCTGGCACTCCGGCAATGGGCCGGCTGGCTATTCCACGCCGGTTCCGTTCAATTCCGGCGCGAATCATTTCCTCGCTTTTGCCGCTTCGCAGACCATCGAGGCCATCAATCCCGCCGACGGCAAATCGGTGTGGAGCTTCCCTTGGAAGACGCTGTACGACGTCAATGCCGCTGATCCCATTTTCCATGACGGCAAAATGTTCGTTTCATCTGGTTGCGGTCACGGGTGCGTGTTGCTGGACATCAGCGCTGGCAAGCCCACCGTTGTCTGGGAGAACAAAGAATTTCGCAACCACATCAACAGTTCCGTCCTCTGGCAGGGTTATCTTTATGGCGTGGATGATGTCTCGAACAGCCATTATGAACTCAAATGCCTGTCTTGGGACACCGGCACGGTCAAATGGTCCGAACCGAAATTTGGCAAAGGTTCGCTCATCATCGCCGACGGAAAAATCATCGGCCTGAGCGACAAAGGTGAGTTGTATGTTGCCGAGCCGACGCCCGCCGGTTTCAAACCGATTTCCCACGCCCAGGTTCTCGGCGGCAAATGCTGGACCACGCCGGTGCTGTCCAACGGCCGGATTTATTGCCGCAATGCCAAGGGCGATCTTGTCTGCCTGGATGTCAGCGGAAAGCCTTAGCCTTATCCATTGGCCGTACGTTTGGGCTAGCCTTCTCACCCGTTAACGGTGACCACCACCGCCACCGCCGCCGCCGCCGCCATGTCCGCCTCCGCCGTGGAACCCACCGCCTCCGCCACCATGAAATCCCCCGCCTCCGCCACCATGAAAAGCGCCTTGGGATGTTCCATGAAATGCACCCGCACCCATGCCGCCGCGTCCGCCAGTGTGTGGAGCCATCATTTGATTGTGCGGCATTGCATTCATGGTTGGAGAGCTGTGGAAACCGGGTTGATTCAAGTGGGCCATCGCCGGGTTTGCCCGGGAGGGATTTCCGAAGAAGTTCGCCGAGCCTCTTCCGTCGTTATGCCAGACAGCCCGAGCATCCCGATCACGGCCAAATGCTTCACGCCCATGACCAAATCCTTCATGCCCGCGACCGAAACGGTCATGAGCAAAATCCCGATCCCGACGCTCGAAAAACTCACGGTCATGGAAGGCGAACACCGGGAAGAACGGAAAAAAGTCCACGCCCACGAAGCCCCCCGCCGGCTGCCACCACCACCAAGGGGCGGGTGTGACCCATCCCGGGCCACCCTCATAATAATAGTCCGAATAATCAACCGGCGGAATAGGAGCCTCCGCATAACCATTTGGCGCCATGGATGTGGGCGGCGGCTGGCCTTGGGGCTGCATGGGAGCGGGTTGTCCCGGCTGCAGATTGGGATTGTTCTGGGCCTGGTAGGCTTTGCTCGCCATGTTATAAGCGTCAATATAAGCAAGACGGCTGCCCAGGAGTCCGCGCACCTTTTCCAATCCGTCCTTGGCATTCTCGGGCAGAGCCTGCTTGTTGGCTTTGACATCGTACCAGGCCAGAATTTCTCCCGCCGTTTGTTGCACGAATTTGTTGTCCGGCTCAAACTGGCCCGCCAAAACAATGGCGGAAATCGCATCCGGCATCAATGACCGGCGCGCATCCACATAGGCAATCACGGCCCAGGCCAGGCCATCGTTGGATTCCAAAGTGGTGAGCGTCTGGGCCTGATGATAGGCAAGTTCGGGCAGGCCCAGGTCCACCATGCGGCTGACGTAGGCCGCGTAAAGTTTTGGATCAGTGCGGTCCACGGCGACCCCGTTCCCATAGGCGGCCACAACCGCCGATGGATCAGGAGCTTGTTGAATTGCCTGGACTGCGGCGGCCTTGGGATCCATGGGTGCCGCTCCCCAGGACGCGGTCAAAATGCCTGCCCAGATGCCCAAGAAAATCGAAATAATTTTGAACCAGATTTTCATAACCCTAAAATGGTTGTGCTTTCATATTCCATTTCCGGGTTTTCACTCCTGACCCTACATATTTGACACCAATAAGCCTCCTTCTATTTCAAAATCCTTGAATTTTAATTCCTCTTTGGCACCTTGAACGGGATTGACCCGGGCATGTATGGTATGTTTCTATATGAAAGTAACCTTTGAACTGCCCTCACCAATGGTCCATCGGTTGCGTTCTCACGTCCCAAGCGGGGAACGCTCAAAATTTGTAGCTGACTTGACTCCCAAAAAATTAAAGTCAAAGAGCAGCGCGCTTGAACATGCCGCTCAAAAAGCGAACGCCCTTCGCAAGGTCAGTCACGATATGAAAGACTGGGAAGCATTGAACCTGCATGAAGATTGAGCGTGGTTCATAAAAAACGGTTTGTCAGCCGGGCCGGAATTTTGTCTCACGCT
Organism: Pedosphaera sp.; assembly: GCA_028293265.1. The sequence continues at coordinate 6,149 of JAQGPB010000443.1, forward strand.
GATTTGCCAAATCTGGAAATAGCAGCCAAACAGGTGCTGCAGTTGCCTTGAGTTTCCAGAAGCGGTTGGCGCAAATCGGTTCCATTACCGCCTGCTCCCCACCTGCTTGTACCGAAAACAATCCACCGAATGATCGTTCACCATGCCCGTCGCTTGCATCATGGCGTAACAGATCGTCGAGCCTACGAATTTGAATCCGCGCCGCAGCAGGTCCTTGCTCATCGCATCCGACTCCGCGGTGCGCGCGGGCAATTCCTTGAATGAGCACCGCTGGTTCACGAGGGGCTTGCCGCCGGTGAATTGCCAAATATAGGCGTCGAAACTGCCGAACTCCTTTTGCACGGCGAGAAAGGCTTTTGCATTTTGGATGGTCGCCGCAATCTTGAGCCGGTTGCGCACGATGCCGGGGTCGGCGAGCAGTTGCGCCACCTTGCGGTCGCCATAGCGCGCCACCTTGGCCGGGTCGAACTGGTCAAACACCTCGCGGTAACGGGCGCGCTTTTTGAGGATGATGTCCCAGCTCAACCCCGCCTGCGCGCCTTCCAAGATCAGGAACTCGAACCAGGTCCGGTCGTCATGCACCGGCACGCCCCATTCTTCATCGTGATAGGGAATAGACCATTCGTTGCGCGCCCAACCGCATCTCATTTTCGGCGAATTCACTCACTGAGTGTCGCGGAAATAATTTTGGAACTCAAAATTAAAATACGATCGCAATGCTGGAAATTCGGGTTTGCTTGACTTTTTTAACGGTGCATGGCTTTAGTTGGCTTATCGGGAGTGCCAATGCGAAGATGGCTCATTTCATTCGGTTGCTGTGTAGGTGCGATTTTTATAACGATCGCATTGACGTTATTCTTTGCTTGGTTTTGTGACTTTGCGTTTGGGCTGGTCTTTGGCCGCGTAACCTTGGGAATATTGTGGTTCTTATCCATCATCTGGGCGTTTTATGACCACGAACGCATGCGTGTCTGGCGCTTTTATACCGGGCTGCCGGGGAAATCCGCTCTCTTTCTATTTTTATTCCTGCTGTTCGGCTGGACAATTGTCTTTCCTTGGTATTTGAGTTTGAGGTTTAGGATTATGGCGGGAACCGCACGCTTGCGCGACGAATATAAGCCATGGCAAATGACCGATGATCACATTGGCCCGAATGGACTGGTTCAACCGTGGCGAGGGCGGAAGTTGTAACTTCGGAGCCTTCTTCATCGTATAATAAACAGCTCCCAATCTGCCGGCGGTTTGCCTATGCTACGTAAACGCGTCAATCGTATATCGTAAATCGTAAATTCCAAACTCCGCTATGCGCCGCCTCATCCATTTTACAGCCTTCCTGGCTCTCTGCCTTGCTTCTCAAAAGGCTCTGCACGCCCAGAACAATGCAAACACCGACGCCGTGAAAACCAATGCCATCAACCGCGAAACCGTCACCCAGGCGCAGAAAATGATCGGCCTCGATTTTTCCGACGCCAAGGTTGATCTCATGCTCCCGGGTCTGAACGGCCAACTGGATGACTACGCCCAGCTCCGCAAATTTCCGCTCCCCAACAGTGTCCCGTCCGCGATGCTTTTCAATCCCATCCCGGTGGGCATGAAGTTTGAAACTGTCCGCAAAAAATTCCTCCTCAGTTCGCCCGGCAAGGTGAAATTGCCCGATAATATTGATGAACTCGCGTTTTATTCCATCGGACAGCTTTCCGCGCTCATCCAATCCCGCCGGCTCACATCGGAAACGCTTACGCACCTCTGCCTTGATCGCCTCAAGAAATACGGGCCCAAGCTCGAATGCGTCGTCACGCTCACCGAAGACCTCGCATTGGAACAGGCCCGGCGCGCTGACAGCGAAATCGCCGCCGGACATTATCGCGGCCCGCTGCATGGCATTCCTTATGGTGCCAAGGACTTGCTCGCGACCAAGGGCATCAAGACCACCTGGGGTTCCGCGCCCTACCAGGATCAGGTGATTGCTGAAGACGCCGAGGTCATCAAGCGTCTCGAAGCCGCCGGCGCGGTGCTCGTGGCCAAACTTACGCTGGGCGAACTCGCGATGGGCGAAACCTGGTATGGCGGCATGACGCGCAATCCGTGGAATCTTAAGCAGGGTTCGAGCGGCTCTTCCGCCGGGCCGGCGGCGGCGACCGCAGCCGGGTTGGTGCCGTTCGCGATTGGTTCGGAAACGCACGGCTCGATAGTTTCTCCATGCGAACGTTGCGGCGTCACCGGGTTGCGCCCGACTTATGGCCGCGTGAGCCGCACCGGGGCGATGAGCCTGAGTTCGTCCATGGACAAGCTCGGCCCGATTGCCCGCACGGTCGAGGATTGCGCGATTGTCTTCAATGCCATTTACGGTCCCGACGGCGTTGACCAGACGCTTTACGACGCGCCGTTCAATTATAACCCCCGGTTGAAATGGCAAAAACTTCGCATTGGCTATCTCGCGAACGATTTCGAGAAAGAGAAAGGCGCAAGCCGCACAAATTCAATGGCCGCGCTGGACAAGCTGCGTTCCCTGGGCGCGAAACTTGTTCCAGTCGAACTGCCCAAGTTGCCCGCCGAGGCGATTTCGTTTGTGCTGGAAGTGGAAGGCGCGGCGGCGTTCGACGACCTCACACGCAGCCAGCGCGATGACCTGATGAAGCAGCAGAAGCGCGGCGCGTGGCCCAATATTTTCCGCACCGCGCGGTTCATCCCGGCCGTTGAATACATCCAGGCCAACCGCATCCGTTACCAGCTCATCCAGGAAACCGCGCGCGCATTGCGGGACGTGGACGTGCTCGTCTCGCCCACCTTCGCCGGGGAATGCCATCTCATCACGAATCTTACCGGCCAGCCTTGCGTGGTCGTGCCGGACGGTTTCAAGCCAGACGGCACGCCCACTGCGATCTGTTTCTTGGGAAATCTTTTTCACGAAGCCGAAGCCTTGGAAGTCGCCAAAGCTTATCAAGACGCAACTGGTTTTCAGAATCAGCATCCGGATCTGGAAAAAATCGCGTCTTCAGCAAACTAAACACGTCCATTGGCAACGGTTCGGCGTGCATTCTGCAGCACGCTTCTTGATCTGGTTAACTGAAATAAAAAAGTTTCCTGTCGCCAGCAAAATATGGTCAGGTATTGCCTTGAATTTTTTTAGAGCGCCTGCTTTGATGCCATACAGACGGGCAAATCAATTATCAGAAACCATGGAACCGCACCCCCTTTGCTTGAACATTCGTCTGCGTCATTTCGTCCAGTTAATACTCGCTGCCGGATTTGTTTTATTTTTGACCGCTCCCTTTCCCGCCATCGCGCAATATGTGACTTTGACGACCCTCTATGGCTTCACCGGCGGCGATGATGGCAGCGGTTTGACAGGTTCATTGATCTCAGGACTCGATGGGAATTTATATGGCGCGACCCCAGATGGAGGAACGAATGGCCATCTAGGTTCCATATTCAAGCTTTCGCCGGACGGCAAATTCACGACGATTTATTCCTTCGCATCCACGAATTTTGGACGCATATCATCCATTCAAAGCCAGGGCAAAGATCAAGCGATTTATGGCAATACCATGATTGGAGGAACCAACGGAAGTCCTGGGACGATCTTCAAGTTCACGCTCGATGGCACACTGAACACCCTCTATAATTCCGCGGGAGACAGCAATACGTTTTTGCTGGGGAACTTGTTTGAAGGCAATGATGGAAATGTTTATGGCACAACCGTATTGGGCGGCGATTATGGGGGCGGCTCCGTTTTCATGCTCAATCAGGCGGGCATTCTTACCACCCTGCACAGCTTCCCGGCCAAAACTAATGCGGCA
>JAQGPB010000457.1 GCA_028293265.1 Pedosphaera sp.
CTTGCCGACTCTCGCCGCATCGAGGACATCTGAGAACATTTTTTGTGCCAAAAAAAGCAATAGACGATCACCGCAGAATCGGTCGCTGGCGCAAATCAGTTTCTTACCTGATCGGCGAGGGCAGAACCGCCCGGTAATACCTGACGGGAGCGGATCGATTAAATGAATCGGTAAAGTTGATGACGCCCGCGACGGAACTGCCTGCGGCAAGATTCGTCCAGTGCGCGCTGTCCCTCGAAGCCTGGATGACGTAATTGCTGTTCGGAATCCCCATCACCTGGGCGAAAAAGTTGTTTCCCACGAGCATCGCATTGGCGACGCGCGGCGGGTTGTCCAAAAATTCGGGCGCGAACCGGAACAGGTTGGCCCCGGCCAGATTGGTCGCCAGCACCGAATAATCGCCGGCGTTCACATCTTGGAAATTCAGGCCGGGAAAACCGCCGGGATTGAGATGGAATGAAGCGTTGGTCGCGCCGGGAATATTCGTCCCAGGGCGGGCCGAAATGGAGTGCTGGAGTGCTGGAGTAATGGAAGCTGGAGAAAATTGAATGGTCTTACTTTCGTTATTCCCATCACTCCATCACTCCGCCACCCCAATGCTCTTAGCAGCCTACTTCGGCGCCAGCATCTTCTGATATTCCGGATCCGAATGGAGCGTGTTGAACCGCGGGTCGGTAAGGATAATCTGGGCCATATTGGCAGCTTTAGGATTCGCCTTGAGCCGGATGGCGTTTTCGTCAAGACAGGTGCGCAGGTCGCTGAGGGCTTCGGTCTGCTTGTTGAGCGCTGTTTTCATTGCCGCCAGATCGCACCACGCTTCCGGCGAATGCGGCTGGATCTTGGTCAGCTTTTCCAAGGTGAGCTCCAGTTTAGGATAGTCGGAGAACTTGGCGTAAGCCTGGGCGAGGAACACAATCGCGCTCGAATCCACGTTGGGGCTGTTCAACACCTCGTCCAGTATCTGCATCCCCTTGTCCTTCTGCTGCGATTGCAGGTACGCGCCGGCCAGGTTAAAGGCAGCCTGGAAATTGGTCGGGTTATCGTGCCACTCTTTTTCCATTTGTTGCAGGCTGGCCGGTGGTGGCGCCTGGCCCATGGTGCCATTGTGACTCTTGATGTCGGTGAGCTGCTGGATCAGGCCCTTGACCTGACCATTATGTGGATCCAGCTTGTAACAGGTTTCTGCCACCAGGAGCGCGTCGTCTATGCGGCCGATGGTCAGCAGCAGGTTCACGTAACGGAATACCGCTTCAGGGCTCGCAGGGTAGTAGGCAAACGCCTGGCGATAGGCGAACTCCGCCTCCTTCAACATCCGCTGCTGATCGGTGGCGCTCTTGGCGTGCTTGAACCGCCAGTCGTAAATCCCGCCGATCGAACTGCGCAGTTTCGAGAAAGCCTTTTGCGCGGTGTCTTCGCGGATGAACTTGAGGTCTCCCTTGAAACCGGTGTAATCATGTGCCAGATAGACTTTTTCCACGAAGGCGGCGATGTCCTTGAGCGTTGAATCGTAAGTGACCACGTCCGAGCCCACGAGCCGTTCTGAATACTTGCTCCAAAACAGGTGGTCCTTGTCAACCATCTCCTGGCTCATCTCGTCCATCGGCTGCCGGTTGATCTTCATTATGACGCCAAACGGCGAGAGATAAGGATACATCCAGTCCAGCGGAAAACTTTCCTCGACGTAGAATTCATTGTCGGGATTATGATCGAAAATGACCTTCGTGAGCAGGCCGTTGATGGACATGACAGCGACCTGGCCGGAAACGGAAACCCGGTTGTCCTGGCTTTGATGCACTTCTTCACCGGGCTTGATCTGCTTCGGTTCGTTGGGGAACTGCATGTCATGTCCCAGGCGCTGGGAGGCATCGGCCATATACTCCGAGAAGCACCGCGACGAATCTTCGGGCGTGGGAGTGTAAATTTCCTTGGGTGGATAGATTTTTTCCTCACGCCGCCGCGCCTCGATCTTGGCCCCCAGGCTCAGGAAAGGCTTGTCGAGAATCTGGTAGGCCAGCCGCGCGATTGCATTGGTCTTGTAACCCTGGTCCACCTCGCTCTTGGGGCGCAACATTTCCTGAAAGAAAGGCGGGTCAATCTGCGTGCTGCGATTGTAATGCGCCCGGATATATTCCAGGTAAGTGGGATCGGCCAGGGCATTTTGGGTGATAATATAGACGTCACGCCGGTCGAATTTCTGGTCTTCCAATGGTTGTTTGTCATGCGGGATGATACTGTCGCAAAAAATCATGTACGTCGGACAAAAACGCCCCGGATCAGTGCCGCCGAACAAGACCGCGTCGCGCGCCATTTCAGGATAGATGCCCTTCGCCTCGGCGGGAGTCTTCAACAGCTCGGAGCGGAGGGAATTGTCGTAACTTAACTTGCCGGTCTTCGGGTCGGTGAACGGCGGCGTGAACATGTCATGGCCGAAATAATAACCAAACCAATGGTTGCGCTGCTCGTTGTCCGCCCAATGCGACATGATGGAATTGGCCGGCAGCAGGGCAAAAATCGCGAGCGTGACAATCATCATTGGCTTGGTGCTGCAAACGAGATTGATCAGCACATAGAGGCCGGCCAATCCAAGAAGTATCAAGGCGCCATGGATCGGCAGGCCGAATTGGTTCGGGGCGAACGAGCGGTTGATGACATGGAAAAAGCTTTCCTGGCCGTTGGAATAGCTATCGGTCGCAAGGAAGAGCGTGTACAGCGCCAAGGTGAAGACGAACACTCCGCCGAAGATGCCCCACAGCCGGAATTTTTGAAATTGCGTCACCATCGAGGCCGCAATCAGGCTGAGGCCATAGCCGATGTACATCGCGATCGCGGTATAAGAGGAGGCGAAGAACACCTTGTTCAAGCTCTGTGAAGCTTTGTCCTCGGTCGGATTCAACAAAATCAACAGCACAATCGCCAGGCAGAACCAGATTCCCGCCAAGCCGATCAGCCAGGCGCGCTCGCGTTTTTGCAGCCGGAAGAAAAATACCAGCGGCACGATGGCCAGCGACAGGTTGACCAGGTTGAATTCATCCCGCGCCCACAAAAAATACAGTTTCAATTGCATGACCAGACGGCCCGGGTCGCTGAAAAAGTTCGTGGGGTTCGCCTTCTCATACTGGCCGCGTGAGAGCGCGTGCAGGAAGCCATCCCAAGTGCGCGCATAACCCCAGTTCATGGGCGGATTGGTCATCGAGGTCAGCGGCATGTAAAAATAAATCGCCGCGCCGACCGCCCACAATCCAAACATGACCAGCACCGGTACGGTGTTGTTTCCCAATCCGCGAGTGGTGATGGTCAGCCAGGCGCAGCCGATGATGGACGAAATGCCCACAATGTAGAACAGCCTCGTCACCATGTCATTCGGCTGGAACTGGCCCAGGAGCCCAAACCCCAGCACAAACGCTCCGATGAGGAAAATGATGGAATTCCAGAGCAACATATCGCGGCCCAATTTGGGTTGTGCCGCCAAGATGGCCACTTCCATGCCCATCGCCGCCACGATCAAGGTCTGATGGTTGGTGAAACAGACGCCGAACACAAACCAGGCCCAATAATGTAGCGGCGCTGCTGCGGCGCATACATCCAGCGCAATACCAGGGTGCAGGTAATCATCAGTGACAACACGCTGAACGGATACACCTCCACGATCACCGACTGGCTCCACATGTAACCGTTGAAAGCCAGCAACAGTGCGGCCGTCACGCCGGACACGACGCAAATCGCATTCTCCAGGTTCTTGGGCAGGTCTTTGAACTCGGCAATCCCCTCGATCATCATGCTGTTGCCGCGCGAAACCAGCAGTCCCAGAAAACCCGCCGCCAGCGCGCTCGCCACCGCCGAAGCGACCGCGACGCGATAGGCGATGTTGCCGACCGGAAAGATCAAGGTGAACAGGTGCGTCATGATCGTCCACAGCGGATACCCCGGCGGATGCGGCACCCCGGCGTAATAGGACCCGGTCGCCAGTTCGCCCGAATCTTCCAGCGTCACATCCGGCGCAACCGTCAGGAAATAACCGATGAAAATCAGCAGTGTGGCAATTCCCAGGGTGAGCCAGTCCACCTTGCGGAAGAACGGCGCGACCTTGGCTGATGCCGGTGCCGGTGTTGGCGCCGATGCCGATGCCGACTTGGCCTTGTCCACGGGCGTTTTTGTAAATTTTTCAGTGCTCATTAATCAAAAAAATCTATCAAAGTTTGGGAATATTTGTATTCCACCAATGAAAAGAGTCAGTAGTTGTCAGGGAATGACCGGTCTTTGTCCAATCAAAAGTAGCCACCGAAGCGGGGACCGGCCAAACGTTCCACTTCAGCGAAACCGTTTCCGTAGCGCAGCAAGCAAGCAGATTTGGGGACCAGGCGGCCAGCACATTGGAACCGCCCGGAGCGGTGAGATAACCGGTCTTGCCCTGGCGTCCC
>JAQGPB010000504.1 GCA_028293265.1 Pedosphaera sp.
CCTGCTTCAGCCGTCCCTGCGGGACTTTTTCCGTTTTGAACCACCTGCCCCGGCGCTAAAGCGACCGGGCTATTCTCATGTCATCCCTTCGGGATGGGAAATAACAGATGGAGCGTGATTTTTTCCAAGGCGCATTTCCGCCCGTCAGGTTAATTTCGTTTTATCCAAACCTTCGCTTGAACAAAATCCATTCATTTGCATAATGACCGCCATTCGATGAGCCTGTCCGCTCCAATCACACGCCGATTGTTCGTCATTCTGACTTTTTGTTGGATGTTCCTGCTTGGCTCCCTCCTTGTTGCCGCGCCCACGGAATTGTTGCCGCCGGGGTTTCGGCCGGTGCCGCCGGGTGTGCATGCGCTGGTCGGAGGAACGGTTGTGATCAAGCCGGGGCAGGTGATCTCGAACGCCACGATCATTGTTCGCGATGGATTTATCCAAACCGTGGCGGCAGATGCGGCGGTGCCAGCAGATGCGCGGGTTTGGGACATGAGCGGGCTGACGATTTATCCGGGGTTCATTGATGCTTACCTGAGCCTCGGGGCCAAAGGCGGAGACAAGTCGAAGAAGAGCGAACCGGCGGTGGACCTCACGGCGGGCGGCGTCAAGTTTTACGGCCTCAACCAGCAGGCGAGCGATGCCGGAAGCCTCGCGGGGCCGGTCTATGAGGTTGCCATGGTCAGCCCGGAACGCCGCGCCGCGCAAACTTATACGCCCGATCCCAAGGCGTTGGAGGGCCTGCGCGAAATCGGCTTCACTGCCGGGAATGTGGTGCCGGAAAAGGGCATCGTTCGCGGGACGAGTGTGTTCGTGGCACTGTCCGACACCGATGCCAACCGCGCGATCATCAAGCCGGACGTTTTTCAGCATATCGCGTATGACCTGGAACATCGCCGCACGGACGTTTATCCCGAGTCGTTGATGGGCGCGATTGCCGTGGTGCGCCAGACGTTTTTCGACGCGCAGCATTACGCGCTGGACCAGGCCGATTTTCTGAAGAAGCCCGCCGGGCGCGTCCGCCCCGCCTATAACCTCGGCATGGAAGCGCTCGCGCCGGTGCTGGGGAAAAAGATGCGCGTGGTTTTCGATCCGCAAGACGCCCTGATGGTGGACCGCTCCACGCGGATCGCGCATGAGCTGGACTTGGATTTTTACATGGTTTCCAGCGGGCAGGAATGGCGCCGGCCGGAATTCGCGAAAGCCGCGGGCGTGCCGTTCATTGTGCCGCTCAATTTTCCCACGCTGCCCAAGATGCCGCAGGAAGATGATTGGGAACAGGTGTCGTTGGACCAGTTGCGCGCGTGGGATTGGGCGCCGGAAAATGCCGCCGTGCTCCAGAACCAAGGTTTGGAAATCGCGCTGACCACTTACGGGCTCGATGACAAAAAGGATTTTCGCAAAAACCTGCGGCTGGCGGTGGATCGGGGCCTTTCCGAATCGAACGCGCTGGCGGCTTTGACGACCGTGCCCGCGCGGCTTTGCGGCTTGGACAGCGTGCTGGGAACCATCGAGGCCGGCAAGCAGGCGAACCTGACCATCGTGGACGGCAAGGGTTATTTTGATCCCGAGGCCAAGGTGCGCTCAGTCTGGATTGATGGGCGGTTCTATCGCATCCCCACCGAGGAAGAAAAGGAGAAGAAAGAAACCGCCGCGAAAACTGACGACGACGGCAAGGAAGCCTCCGCCAAACCCGAATCTTCGGAAGAAGGCGATCCCAACAAAACCAAGGCGAAAACGGAAAAGCCGGAGAAACCTGAAAAGCCCGGGCAGGCCGCCACCGAAGAAAAATCCAAGGCTGACAAAAAGCAGGCCGACAAGGAAACCAAACTTGCCAAGTCGAAGGAACTCCAAAAGCGCGTGGCCCGTTCACCGTTGGAAGGTCGCGGCGTTTTGACCAATGCGCCGACCGTGTTGATCCGCAACGCGACCATTTGGACTTGCGGGCCGCAGGGCATTTTGACAAATGCGGACCTGCTGATTGTTGATGGCAAGGTCAACAAGGTTGGAACCGTCAGCGGCGATTTTCAGAACAGCCAGACCTTGACGATTGACGGCACCGGCCTGCATGTCACGCCCGGCCTGATTGACTGCCACAGCCACAGCGCAATCCTGGGCGAGGTCAACGAATCCACGCTGCCGTCGTCCGCAATGGTGCGCATCGGCGACGTGGTGAATTCCGAGTCGGAAAATCTTTATGAAGAACTCGCCGGCGGTTTGACGATGGCGCATTTGCTGCACGGCTCGGCCAATCCCATCGGCGGACAAAATTGCCTCATCAAACTGCGCGATGGCGAGCCGGCCGAGGGCCTGAAATTTGAAGGCGCGCTGGGCAGCATCAAGTTCGCCCTGGGTGAGAACGTGAAGCAATCCAACTGGGGCGACAAATTCGTCACGCGCTTTCCGCAGACGCGCATGGGCGTGCGGACGTTTTACGCGAACCGCTTCACCGCCGCGCGGCAGTATCTCAAGGAATGGGACGAATACAAAAAATCGGGCGGCCTGCCCCCGCGCCGCGACCTCGAACTTGAGGCCCTCGGCGAAATCCTCCAAGGCACGCGGCTGATCCATTGCCATTCGTATCGCCAGGATGAAATCTTGATGCTCATCCGCTTGATGGAGGATTTTAATGTGAAGATTGGCACGTTCCAGCATGTGCTCGAAGGTTACAAGGTGGCGGATGAAATCGCGAAACATGGCGCGGGTGCTTCCACTTTCTCCGATTGGTGGGCGTATAAGTTTGAGGTCTACGATGCGATTCCCTACAACGGCACGCTCATGCATGACCGCGGCGTGGTGGTCTCTTTCAATTCCGATTCGTCCGACTTGGCGCGCCGGATGTATCTTGAAGCCGCCAAGGCGGTGAAGTTCGGCGGCGCTTCGGAAAGCGAGGCGCTGAAATTCGTCACGCTCAATCCCGCCAAGCAGTTGCGCGTTGACCTGCGGGTTGGTTCGTTGGAACCGGGCAAGGACGCCGACTTCGTCATCTGGTCCAAGGCGCCGCTCGATTCCTTCACCGTCTGCCTGCAAACCTGGATTGACGGCAAAAAATATTTTGACGCCGCGCTCGCGCCCGCCCGCGCCGCGGCGCTGACCAAGGAACGCGCCGACCTCATCGCCAAGGCCAAGAAAATTTCTGCTCGCTCCGATTCGGACGGCAGCGATGACAAATCTTCAGGCAATGATTTGTTTTTCCAACGTTCGCTGGAGCATATGTATGACGGCATCGTCCGGCATTGCACGGAGGATGAAGATGAATAGGTTTTTGGCGAACGCAGATATGGTTGAGATGGGGAACGACCACCCGCCCCATGAACCGGGAAACATCGAACATCGAACATCGAACATCGAACATCGAACGGGGATAACATCCAACTTTGCCTTCGCTGCACTGCTCATCATATTCCTTGTTGGCACAACAAACGTCCCTGCCGAAACCATCCTGTTGCAAAACGCCGTCGTTCACACCGTCTCTGGAGACACTTTCACGAATGGCAGCGTGTTGATCAATGGTGACAGAATTGAACGCGTCATTGATGGCAAGAACACCGAGCGGGTCGTCGCTGATAAAACCATTGACCTGAAGGGCCGGCATCTTTATCCCGGCCTCATCGCCCTGGATAGCGCGCTGGGCTTGAGCGAAATCGAGGCGATCCGCGCGACGCAGGACACGACCGAGGTTGGCGAGTTCACGCCGGATGTGCAGTCGTGGATTGCAGTGAACCCGGATTCGGAATTGCTGCCGGTCGCGCGCGCCAATGGCATCACCCACATCGAACCCGCGCCGCAGGGCGGCGTGGTCGCCGGCATGTCGGGTGTGCTGGCACTGGACGGCTGGACCACGGAGGAGATGACCATCAAGCATCCCGCCGCGCTGCACGTTTATTGGCCGGAGATGGAACTCAACGCCATGCCCAAGGAAAAATGGCGGGACAAATCGAAATTCAAATCGCTCGAAGAACAGGCCCGTGAGCGTCAGACAAAAATCAAAGAACTGGATGATTTTTTCCAGGAAGCCCGCGCGTATGCCAAGGGGCGCGCCGCCATCGGCAAGGATGGCGTCCCTGCCGATCCCGGCATCAATCCGCCCTGGGAGGCGATGCTGCCCGCCGCGCGCGGCGAGGTTCCGCTGATGCTTCATGCGAACGACCTGCGCCAGATCAAGGCCGCCGTGAAATGGGCGCAAACGAACGATTACAAGATGATCCTCGTCGGCGGACGCGACGCGTGGCTCGTCGCCGATTTGCTCGCCGCGCGGAAAATTCCGGTCATATACGAATTCACTTTCAACCAGCCCCGCCGCGATTTTGATTCGTATGATGTAAATTTCAAGGCGCCCGAAGTCTTGCGCAAGGCTGGCGTGACGGTGGCGTTCAGCATTGGCTCCGGCAGTTTCAGTGTGCCGCTCGCCAAGAATCTGCCTTACGACGCGGCGCAGGCGGTAGCGTTCGGACTGCCCGAGGGCGAGGCGCTCAAGGGCCTCACGCTTTATCCGGCGCAGTTGCTGGGGGTGGACAAGCGGCTTGGGTCCATCGAACCGGGCAAGGAAGCGACGTTATTCGTTTGTGACGGCGACATTTTGGACATCCGCGCGAACGTGAAGCAGCTTTGGATTGCGGGCAGGGAAATCAGCCTTGAAAGCCGCCACACGCGCCTTTACGAGAAATACAAAAATCGCCCGCTGCCGAAATAAAATTTCCCGTTCAAGTCCGCTTTTATGGTTGCCATCGGACGACTTTCCATTATAGTGGAGGCTGATTAGAATACCTGAAAGACAGCAGACGTATGCTCCGCGACAAAACCCCGTGATTTGATTCAAAGAATTCGGAACGAAAGCAACACCGGGCCCGCGACAACCTCAGTCGAACCACTCCCTAAAGAACATCCATGACAACCCGCAGCCTCCGGGGCCTCAAACACTTCGTGACCGTCTTCTGCGCGATGATTTTTCTGCTGTCGGCCGTTCCGGGCCGGGCGGAAACGAAGCGCGTCGTAAGCGGCCATGTGCCGCCGGCGGTGGCCAGTTTGCAACCAACGGGCCAACTGGCCACCGGGACAAACTTGTACCTGGCGATCGGCCTGCCGCTGCGCAACCAGGAAGCATTGACGAATCTGATCGAACGGCTGCATGACCCGGCCGATCCCGCTTTTCACCAATGGCTGACGTCGCAGCAGTTCACGGAACAATTCGGTCCGACGGAGCAGGATTACCAGAAAGTCGTCCAGTTTGCGGAGAAGCACTCACTCAAGGTGGTCGGCAAACATGCGAACCGCATGTTGCTGGACGTGAGCGGAGCGGTGACGAACATCGAGGAAGCTTTTCAGGTGCACATGCGGAGCTACCGGCATCCGACGGAAAACCGGATGTTTTACGCGCCGGATGCCGAGCCGACGGTGGAGGCGGACGTGCCGATATTGCACGTTGGCAACTTGAACAATTACAGCGTGCCGCGGCCTTTTCTCAAGCTCAAGGGCAACACCAATTCCAGCCAAGACGTGACGGCATACGCCACCGGCTCGGGGCCAGGCGGTGATTTTACGGGGAAGGATTTTCGGGCGGCTTATGCGGCGGGAGTGACCAACACCGGCAACGGCCAATATGTGGCGATTGTGGATGTCGGCGGGCCTTACTACAGCAACGATATCACGCTCTATGAAATGAACGCCGGCTTTTCGACCAACATCGTGGTCACCAACATCTTGTTATCGGGATGGACGGGCATCCCCACCGGCCCCAACGATGACGATGGCGAGGAGACGCTGGATATTGACATGGCGCTTTCGATGGCGCCGGGAGCGACCATTTTGAACTACGAAGGCTACGGTGACGATGTTTTCAACCAAATCGCCCATGACAACCTGGCCAAGCAGATCACCCTGTCCTACGGCTTCGGCATTGACGCGAACATCAACCAGTCGTTCCTGCAATTTGTCGCGCAAGGGCAGTCGTTTTTCCAGGCGTCGGGCGATGGCGGCGCTGATTTGCCCGGCGGCACTGGCCTGACCGGCATGCCCTACTCCACGATTGTGGGCGGCACCTCCCTGACCACCACCGGCGCGGGCGGTCCATGGGTTTCCGAATCAAGCTGGGGCGGCAGCGGCGGCGGCATCAGCGGTTACGGCATTCCCGCCTGGCAACAGGGTGTCAACATGGCCTTAAATCAAGGTTCGACCGTGAATCGAAATTATCCGGACGTGGCCATGCTCGCGGACGTGGTCATCTGGTGGTATTTCAGAAACGGCTCGGGAGGGACGGTCGGTGGCACCAGCGCTTCGTCGCCCCAATGGGCCGGTTTCATGGCATTGGTGAATCAAGCCGCGGCAACCCAGGGCAAGCCGTCTGTCGGCTTTCTCAATCCCGCCATTTATTCGATCGGCAAGGGAACTTATTCGACCTATGCCAACATTTTTCATGACATCACCACGGGCAACAACTTCAATTCCCAGAACCCCTCGAAATTTCCGGCCGCTTCCGGCTACGACCTGTGCACCGGCTGGGGCAGTCCGTGGGGCAACAACACCATCGCCGCGCTGGTCGGTTATGGGACGAACGATTTCACGATGATTGCCTCCCAAAATGGATTGAACATTGTGCGCGGCGGTGTGGCCGCGACAATGCTTCAGGTGGCGCGCATGAACCAGTTCAGCGGCTCCGTCGGACTGTCCGTCTCGGGTTTGCCAACCGGTGTGACTGTCGCTTTCAACCCCTC
>JAQGPB010000513.1 GCA_028293265.1 Pedosphaera sp.
GACTTTTGCCGAAATATCGCGTGCTGGTCGAGCAACTGGCGCAAAAGGGTTTGCTGAAAGTCATCTGCGGCACCGACACGCTCGGCGTCGGCATCAACGTGCCGATTCGCACGGTGTTGTTCACCCGCCTTTGCAAGTTCGACGGCCAGAAAACCGGCATTCTCAGCGCGCGCGATTTTCACCAGATTGGCGGACGCGCGGGGCGCAAAGGATTTGATGATCGCGGCTGGGTCGTGGCGCAAGCGCCCGAGCACGTCGTGGAAAATCTCAAGCTCGAGGAAAAAGCCGCGAAGGGTGGCAAGAAGTTTACGCGCCGCCAGCCGCCCGAGAAAAACTTTGTTGCCTGGGACAAGAACACCTTTTCACGCCTCATCACCGCGCCGCCGGAACGCCTGACGTCTCGATTCCAAGTCACGCATGCCATGCTGCTGAATGTCCTCGGCCGGAAAGGCGACGGTTGCAAGGCGATGCAGCAATTGGTTGCGCGCAGCCACGAATCGCCCAAGGCAAAGAAGGCGCACGTCAAACGCGCGTGGCAATTGTTCCGCTCGCTCGTCGAGCGCAAAATTATCGAGATCATTCCCCGCACCGAGGACGGCGCTTATTTGCGGGTGAATGTCGAATTGCAGGATGATTTTTCGATGGATCAGACGTTGTCGCTCTATTTGCTCGAAACGATTCCGCTCGTGGACCCGCAGTCGCCGAATTACGCGCTGGATCTCGTCACGCTCGTTGAATCCATCTTGGAAGATCCCGCGATAATTCTCCGCAAACAATTGGACCGCGTCAAAGACCAGAAGATGGCCGAGATGAAAATGGACGGCATCGAATACGATGAACGCATGGAGGAACTGGAAAAGCTCGAATATCCCAAGCCCAACCGCGAGTTCGTCTATTCCACGTTCAACGCTTTTGCCGACCGTCATCCCTGGGTCGGACAGGAGAACATCCGTCCCAAATCCATCGTGCGCGAAATGTTCGAGCAGTTCCGTTCCTTCGCCGATTACATCAAGGACTACGAACTCCAACGCGCCGAAGGCGTCCTCTTGCGCCATCTCGCCAGCGTCCACAAAGTCCTCGCGCAGACCGTTCCCGACACCGCCAAGAACGACGCTCTCCGCGAAATGGAACTCTATCTCAGCACCATGATCCGCCAGGTGGATTCGAGCTTGCTGGATGAATGGGAGAAAATGCGCGACCCGAATTACCAGCGCGCCGAAACCAAGGAAGCCCGCCCGCCAGGCGCGGAAGAAGCCGCCGCCGACATCACCCGCGACACCAAGGCCTTCACCGCCGCCATCCGCATCCGCATCTTCACCTTTTTGCGCGGCCTCATAATCGGTGATTTTGAGCAAGCCTTGGCTTCGCTCGATTCACCGCAACGCCCGGATGGCGAATCGTGGACCGCCGAGCAACTCCACCAGGCGATGCAAGCCCACCATGCCGACCATGAATACCTCTGCCTTGACCCCAATGCCCGCAACCTCCGCCACACCTACGTCACCATTTCCGACGACAAAAAATCCTGGGGCGTCCAACAAATGCTCGTTGACCCTGAAGAAGCAAACGATTGGGTGGCGGAGTTTGAGGTGGACATTGCTGAATCGCGCATGAAGGGCGAACCGGTGATGCGTTTACGGAGGATGGGTGCATTGACGGCCGGATGATCGGCATAAATTTGGTAGCAGACGACGTGAGGAGTCTCTAACGGAAGTTGCATCAGTGAGCCTCAGTTTGCCGTAACGGTTGTGCCCGACTTAAGCGACCGGCCATCCTTTTTATCAAAGACCTCCAATATCACTGCCGCAGGAACTGTCTGTATCCGCTGAAATAGGCCGGATGGCGCTTGCCTCACGCGCTCGCAGTTTTGCGTCCTTGAGCTCCTTTTCAACCATCTGACGCTCTTCTGGAGTGAAAAGCAATTCGGTTGGAATTCGCTCGCCGCAGGCACCGCACAGAACGTTGCGCCGGCTATAGATGACGGAACCGCACTTTGGGCATTTATGTTCCTTCGTTTGGAATGCCGCAAATTTCGAGGCGGGCTTGCCAGCGTTCTTCCCGTTATCCATGCAGCGAGACTAAGGGTGAAATCTAGAAAGTCAACCCAAAGCAGCGGGTTTGCCCGGTGCGTTCGGCGCCACTTGTAAGTTGTTTCGAACCACCACCGGCGATCCGTCAGCTATAAATGCCGATGCGGGCCGCGCCGACAAACACTCGATAAACTGATTCCCATAAAGAGCGCCAACATCAGCTTTCAAGGAACTTTCCGAGGCGGGCCAAAATTTCCAGCGCGGATGCTCGACTTCGTATTCCCGGCAGCCCGCGCCGCATTGGGTGTAGCCCCAGTAATGCTCGGTGATAAATTCTTCGGGCGAGCCAGGCTCAATTGTCCGTGGATCTCCAAGCGCATTGATTTGAACTGACTCCCAATTTCCCGCCCGGCGCCACGCGTATTCAACGCTGATGCCCGGTGTCTTCAGCTCGATGCTGTGCCGCATGGGCAATGCCAGGTACGGCTCGCCATAAAAAGTGCGCGCCACAAACGCGATGGCCCTTCGCGGCACCAACTCGCTGATAAAGACGACACCGCGCCTCCAGCCTTCCGTCGTTTTGCGCCGGACATAAAAACGCAAATTGACCTCCTCAAAATTCCGATGAAACGGAAAAGCCCAGCCAAGCACTCGAGTGTTCAGAAAGCGGAACCCAACCACGCTTACAAAAGTGTCGCTGCCGAAAAAATCCAGTTCAGTGCCGGCCGGCACGAAAGGTTTCAAGACCGCCGGATCCACCGCAAAATTTAGCATCACGAGATGCCGCCACTCAGCAGTCAGGAAGGCGCGGGCGCTCATATTGGATTGAATCGGAGTCGCGTCGCACGTTTAGACCGCAAGCCTTGGAAAAACGAAAACGGTTGTTGGCGAAGGTCCGGTAGCTTAGGTCAAAAATTTGTCGCAGTCCGGGAGCGCAACTGAGCAGAAAGAAGGGATAAGCCCACCATATTCGCCGCATCATATGCCGGTAAACATCCGGCCCTTGCACTTGGCTGCCATCCCCAAGCAGCAGGCGCAAATCCTCTGTCCAGTTATCATTTAACAAGCCAACTCGTTCCCGCACCCATGCTGCCTGCAAAGGTGCGATCTCATACCCGCGCCGCCTTAGCGTTGGTGCCCAGAAAGGAACCCAGCGGCGGCAAAACCCGCAGGCATCATCATAAAGTATCCAGACTACCGGCAGAAATTTGGTGTTTTTAGATTTCAAATATAATCAAAATAAGCGCCTAATTATCGGACTCTGCCACGACTCAACACCGCGCTTGAACCTAAGATGAAATACACCTTCCTTCAATGCTTATGAGCCAATGCATTGACCGTTTCCGCCACGAACTGCGGGTCTTGGGCTGCTGCGGCGCCTACGACTGCCCCGACTCCCACCGCATCGGCGGTGACGGCTGCGGGGAAAAGAAACAACTTTTTCGCCGTCAGCCACTCGCCGTATTCGGGCAGCCGGAATTCGGCCACCGGCTGGTTGCATGACATCAGCATAAAATCCTGCGGCGACGAAAATACCGCATACAAATCGTCGTTCGTTTGGGCCTGCTTTCCAGGTTCCTCCGTGAACAGTGGAATTTTCGAAAGATTTTTGGCCTGGTGTGGCGACACAAATTCCGGCCGCCCGCCATGGGTCACCCTTTCAAAATTTGCGAACAGATAAAAAGCCCGCCGCTTCACCTTGCCAGAACCTGGATTAACATCATCATAAACGACCAGCACATCCGCCGCCGGCCCGGCCTTGAGACACAATTCCACCCTTGGGTCCGCCGCCGGAACATGCTCCGCGCGCTCTTTCAACACCTGCGGCCCCAGGCACCCTGTGGCGAACACGGTCACCATGCAGCCAACGAGCAACGTCGGCGCTAAATGTAGAATTTTGGTGATGAAAACCTCGGCTTCCTTGTTTTCCATGCCGCCACGATACGCAGGAAATTTTGAAAGTCAATCTTTGAGCAAGGCTTTGAAGTGGGCGCATTTCGCCGGTACCACCACGGCCTCCGCCGGAGCGCGGGCCGGTGACCCGCAGCAACGTCCGCACGCCCGGCGGCCCTAAGCAGG
>JAQGPB010000593.1 GCA_028293265.1 Pedosphaera sp.
CGTCCTGCGGCAAGATGGTTGCAACTAATTTCCATTGCTCGTCTGTCAAGTCCATCCATAACTACTTATACATCAATGGTTAAAGTACAAGTACTAAATTGTACTATTTATGAGATGGGTTCTAATATCCGCAAAGCCCCTTGGGAAGCAAGCGGTCGGAGAGTTAAGATTTATTGGAGGCAAAAGGCAATCTTTTTTATGGGTTTTCGACTTATTGCCTTATTTGGACGCATTTCGGCACTGTTCCATCTGGGGACTGGAAAATCCCCGGTAATCGGACATCGGGCGATGCATTCGGACGGCTTACTCGACGGTGACGCTTTTGGCGAGATTGCGCGGCTTGTCAACGTCGCAGCCGCGGGCCACAGCAACGTGGTAGGCGAGCAGTTGCAGCGGCACGACGGCCAATAATGGAAACAGGCATTCCAGCGTCGGCGGCACATATATGATGTCATCCACCTGCTTGGCGAGGGCGGTGTTGCCTTCGGTGGCAATGGCGATGACCGGGCCTTTGCGCGCCTTGAGAACTTCAAGGTTGCTCAGGGTCTTGTCATACATGGCGTCGGTGGGGATCACCACCACGCTGGGGGTGTTCTCATCAATCAAGGCAATCGGCCCGTGCTTCATCTCGGCGGCGGGATAGCCCTCGGCGTGGATGTAGGAAATTTCCTTGAGCTTCAACGCGCCTTCCAGCGCGACAGGGAAATTATATTGCCGTCCGAGGAAGAAAAAGTTTTTCGCCCCGCAATATTTTTTGGCGACCTTGGTGATGGCGTCGTTGTGCTTGAGAATCTCCTCGATCTGCTTGGGGATGGCTTCGAGGGCCTGGAGAATCTGACGGCCGCGATTCAACGACAGCATCCGGATGCGGCCCATCAACAGTGCCAGCAACGTCAGCACGGTGACCTGCGAAGTGAATGCCTTGGTCGAGGCGACGCCGATTTCCGGCCCGGCGTGCAGGTAGATGCCGCCGTTGGCCTCGCGGGCGATGGTGCTGCCGACGACGTTGCAAAGCGCAAGGACGGTGTGGCCGCGCCGCCGGGTTTCGCGCAGGCTGGCCAGTGTGTCGGCGGTTTCGCCCGACTGAGTGATGGCCAGCACGAGCGTGTTCTTTTCAATCGGCGCGTTGCGGTAGCGAAATTCGCTCGCATATTCGACCTCGACCGGGATGTGCGCGAATTCCTCCAGCAAATATTCTCCCACCAGCGCGGCGTGCCAGCTTGTGCCGCAGGCGGTGATGACGATCTGGTCAATCCCGCGCAACTCCGCCGTGGAAAGATTCAGCCCGCCGAATTTCGCCGTGCCATCTTCGAGATCAATCCTTCCGCGCAAGGCATTCTCCACCGTGCGCGGCTGCTCAAAAATTTCCTTGAGCATGAAGTGCGCGAAATTCCCCCGCTCCGCCGCTTCCGCGCTGAATTCCAACTGGGTGATTTGCACCTGCGCCGTATCCGTCCCCAAACTGGAAACGGTGAACCGCTCCCGCGAAAGTGTCACCACATCGTAATCATTCAGATAGACGACCCGCCGCGTGTGCGGCGCGATGGCGTTGGCATCGCTCGCCAGAAAATGTTCTCCTTCGCCGATGCCCACAATCAGCGGCGACCCGCGCCGCGCGCCTATTATGACATCAGGATAATCCGAGCAGACCACCGCCACGCCGTAGGTGCCGATGACCTCGCGCAATGCCTCCGTCACCGCCTGCGCCAGCGGATGCAGCGCATTGCCGTTGCCATTGCCATTCCCGCCGTTCCCGTTCAACTTGGCGTAATGTTCGCCGATCAAATGCGCGAGGATTTCGGTGTCGGTCGAGGATAGAAATTTGTGGCCGGCCTTGACCTGGCGCTCCTTGAGCCGCTCGTAATTTTCGATGACGCCGTTGTGGACGACGGCGATTTTTCCGGATTGGTCCAGGTGCGGGTGCGAATTTTCATCCGACGGCTGCCCGTGCGTTGCCCAGCGCGTGTGCCCCACGCCGACGCTGCCAATGAGCGGGTTGGTCTTAAGAAACTTGGCCAGCCCCTCGTCAATCTTGCCTTTTTTCTTCCGGATTTCAAGCCCCTTGCCGTTGATGATGGACAGGCCCGCGCTGTCGTAGCCGCGATATTCCAACCGCCGCAAACCCTCCACAATGATGGGAGCCGCCGATTGTTTGCCAATATAACCCACGATTCCACACATAAGCTGGCTGGACTATATACCTGAAAACCCCTGATACACAAGTTTCAACCGCGCATCAAATTTGGCCGGGGGCATTGCGGGCAGCCCAAGTGCTGTCTCTTTTTAACCAGCACCGCGAATGGTTGAGGGTTTTTGGTTGAGGGTTGAGGGTGGGACGGGAAAGGGAGTGGCGTACAGATTTGGTGAGAAACTCCGCGCCGAAGTGCGGGTTCCGAGTTCCAAGTTCCGGGTTCCGGGTTGGTAGGGTGGCCGCAGGCTGGCCAAGTGGTTGGGGGTGAATGGACATGCAAAGCGGGAATAGGAGGGGATGGTCAGGGGAATAAGCATGGTCAGGGGAATGGGATTTCAAAAAAGGATTCATTTTTTAATATTTAATGTGTGTTAAGGCGGGTCAATGGGCTTGAGGGCTGAGGACAGGGAAGGGCTTGCGCGCAAATTTGGTCTGATTTGGTGAGAAACTCCGCGCCATTTGAGAAGCTCCAAGCGTCCAAGCTCCAAGCTCCAGAGAATAACCAAGCTCCAAGTTCCAATTGGCGGAATGGGGCTGGCTGGACCAAATGGTGGAGGGTTGAGGGTGGGATAAGGGCTGATTTAGCGAGAAACTCCGCCCCGATGTGGTTGAGGGTTGGGGGTTGAGGGTTGAGGGCCGGGCGACGGGCGGGACGCCCGGCGCTACCGCACACCCGCCAAGCCCGTGACCTGACCCCCGCCCTGCTCGATTTTGAGCCTTCATGAAACCGAGCTTACCAGAGCAGATACTGGAAAATGAAACCTACGGTAGGTTTGACACGTTTATTTTGTTGGATGAAAGATTGTGAAAAAAAGGCGGTTGCGGGCAATGTTTGCAGGGGTTTGCTGGTTTCAAAAAAACACGAGTTTTTCAGAGCCTGAAAAAAACATTTTTCCCTACACGCCAAAAGGGTCGTTTTTCTGCAATTAGACCTCGAATTTCGAATTGGCCGCGGTGGGATGACCACGCTATGCGTGGATAAAATGTTGCGCCAGAGAAGTTTGAGAGAGCTGTTACAAAATATGAGACTGATGGGCGTGGAGAAGAAGCGGCACTTCAGGGAAAATGATAGGAATGTGAGGGCCCTGATTATAGGCAATTACCAACCAATCTTTGTTCGCACGTTTGTCAAGGCGGCAGAGAACTTCGCCCCAAGAAAACTCCCGCTGGCCGGCGAGCTCGGAATTCAGGATGCCCTCATGAAATGTCCGGCGCTCGGCGTCGTCAGGCGTGGTTCGTTCATAAAACGGATGGGCATGTGCGAGCAGCAGCAATTGAATGCGTCCGGCTGCATCGGACAAGACCTCGAGATCAAAAGAGCCAATGTCCGAGCGGTGGACGCCAAGCTGGTGCCCAGACCAACCGGGTATTGGCAGGGAACGCGGCTTCGGCGCCAACGCTGGTTGCAAAATTGCATGCGGAATAATTATCAGGTTCTGAAACTTAACTTCTCCAGTGATGCGCGAAATCATATGCCCTTTAAGAAAAAAATAATCTGAACGCCGCTTGAGGCAAAATATAAGACGCTACGATGATTTGCTCAAGAGCGATGCGGTTTCTTGGAAAAGACGAACGCTTCGTGTAATTTGGCCCCCGAGGAGAAAACGCCTCGAACTATGAACGCGCATTGGGCTCCTGAACCGGAGATGCTCGCGTGGCTCGCCTCGCTGCGCTCGAAAGTGAGGGGTAAACAGGCTTTTGTACCCAGCGTAGGCTCTCTGTGAATCGGGCCAACCCTGGGCTAAATGACGAAACCCCGTTGGGCCCGTTGGGGTTTTCAGAGCAGAGGAGCGGCTGACATAAAACGACGGTTCATGGGCAGGGAGAAGAAGGCTCGCGGGGACGCTCGCCCCACCCGCGCTGGAATATTTGGGCTGGCCACCGGGCTAAAGCCGCGGTGTTAATGAGAGGAGATTCAAAAACATTGGAATTTAAATGCGTCTGCCCCGCTCAATGCCGCTTGCCCTCAGGGCCGTTGACAGGTTATAAAAAGCCACAACATTTGGTACGAAAGGTTTTATGGTTCCGCAAACAACACGTCAGTCCATCAACACAAGCAATGTTCTCTCCATCATCATGGGCGGAGGCCAGGGGAAGCGGCTGTTCCCCCTGACCAAGGAGCGGGCCAAGCCGGCCGTGCCGCTCGCCGGCAAATACCGCCTGGTGGACATCCCCATTTCCAACTGCATCAACTCCGGCCTGCGCCGCATTTATCTGCTCACCCAGTTCAACTCCGCCTCGCTGCACCGCCATATCTCCCAATCGTACAAGTTCGACCATTTCAGCGGCGGTTTCGTGGAAATCCTCGCCGCCGAACAGACGCTCTCCGACGCCTCCTGGTACCAGGGCACCGCCGATGCCGTCCGCAAAAACCTCATCCACATCCTGAACCATGATTTTGAGTATCTGCTCATCCTGAGCGGCGACCAGTTGTACCGGATGGATTTCCGGCCCATCATCGAGCAGCACGCCGAAACCAAGGCCGACCTGACCATCGCCACCATCCCCGTGAGCCGCAAGGATGCCGAGTCGCTGGGCATCCTGCATATCAATTCCGATAAACGCATCACCCGCTTCGTCGAGAAACCCAAGGAACCCGCGTTGCTGGATGCCATGCGCCTGGATCGGGGGTCTTACGAGAGCCTGGGCATCACGGAGGACCGCGAGCTGTTTTTGGGCTCGATGGGCATCTATGTTTTCAACCGCGATGTCATGGTCAGGATGCTCGACAATTCGCTGACCGATTTCGGCAAGCACATCATCCCCGATGCCATCAAGAACGATCGCGTTTTTTCCTACGTGTACCAGGGTTATTGGGAGGATATCGGGACCATCCGCTCATTCTTCGAGGCGAACCTGGATGTGACTTCGGAACTGCCGCGCTTCAATTTTTTCGACATGGGCGCGCCGGTGTTTTCGCGTCCGCGCTTTCTGCCCGGTTCCAAGATCAATGGCGCGCAGATTGATCATGCAGTCGTTTCCGACGGTTGCATCATCAATCACGCGCGGATTTTCCACAGCATTGTCGGCGTGCGCAGCCTCGTCGGGGCGGGCAGCGAATTGAAACGGGTGATCGGTTTGGGGTGCGATTATTACGAATCCCTGGCGTCCATCGAGGAAAGCGAACGCATGGGCCGCCCGCGCATCGGCATCGGCAAGAACACGCGCATCGAAAATGCCATCATAGACAAGAACGCCCGCATCGGGGACAACGTGGTGATCTCGCCCGCCGACAAGCCCGAGAACGTTGACCACGAGCTCTATTTCATCCGCGATGGCATTGTGATCATCCCCAAAAACGGGGTGATTCCGCATGGGACGGTGATTTGAGTGTGGAATGCGGAGTGCGGAGTGCGGAATTTCCAAGAGGCGCTGGCGTGCGGCAAACGCTTACCCATGGTATCTTTTGTAAGATTGTAATTTTGAAATTTTATGCAGGTTGGACAAAAAGTTGTTTGCGTGGATGATTCGTTTCCGGGGCCGCTGGCGAAGTATTACATCAACCTCCCCGTCAAAGGCACGACTTATACGATTCGGGCGGTCTTTTTGGGACGCCGCGTGATGCACACCAAGCCGGGCGCAGCGGATGGCGAGATCGGCCTGCTGCTCCGGGAATTGCTCAACGGTCCGGACCCGCGCAACGTCCATGGCCAGGAACTCGGATTCAATTCCGAACGCTTCCGTCCGCTCGATGAGGATGACACCGCCACCGAGAATGAAAATGAGGATGAACTGGTAGCAGTCGGCACCGCGCCGTATTCGCCGTCATCTTTGCCGAAGGAGTTTTAATTGGAGGCCTGATTTGGCATTCCCACGGTGAAGCGGCATGAATGCCGCGCTCCAGTATTTATGAGACGGCTTGCAGGCGCAAACCGGACTCCTCGCAAATCCCCTGCCCTGACGCAGCCAATTTTCGTTGTATTTTTGTCAATCTCGGTGGAGCGCGATGGTTGGCTACGGGGCATTTTTCTCGCAGAGCAATTGAGCATTGATCACAACTGGAATCGCACCGCTGATTTATGAGAAAAATTTTCAACTTTCTGCTGGCAATCTGCATTCTCGGCCTTGTTCTGGGGTTGGCCGGGGTCGGAAACAACATGATTTCCGGCTTTGCCCTCGCCATGGGCGCAGTCAGCTTTATCCTTGCCTTCATCATACGCCTGATTGAGAAGGCCGAAACGGCGTAGCTGGCCACTGCGGATTTTCGAACGCGGAATGCTGAACGCCGCAGGGTTCCGCGTCGCGCTTTTTTGTCCGGTTTTCCGGTTCTGCTTCTCCGCTTGACACCCGGCTGCAAATATCAAAGTCTCCTTTGATTAATTCGATTCCATTTGCATGAAAACAAATCGCTTGCGGGAAATCATTGTGCGGCATCTGCTTGGTTCCAAAACCAGCTTCGCCACCTTCGCCGCCCTGGTGATGCTCAGCGGATGCGCGACCACGCCGTCTGAAAAGGGCTTCGTCAGCATATTCGACGGCAAGAGCCTGGACGGCTGGAGCTACATCGGCAAGCCCGGCGAGGAATATTACGTCACCAATGGAGTTCTCATTTGCCCCAAGGAAGGCCACAACAACCTCGTCACCGACAAGGAATATTCGGATTTCATTTTGCGGTTTGATTACAAATATTACCCGGACGGCAACAACGGCGTGGCCATCCGCGTGCCGTATTCCACGGAGAACCTGACTTACGTCGGCGTCGAATTGCAGTTGCTCGACGACATCGCGCCGATGCACAAAAACATCAAGCCCTGGCAGCACAACGGCTCGGTCTATGGCCTGGCCGCCTCCACGAACAGCGAGGGCATCATCGGCGAATGGAACAGCGAGGAGGTCACCTGCATCGGCCGCCATTACAAGGTGGTGCTCAATGGGCGCACGCTCGTGGATGCGGATTTGAATAAAGTGCATGATCCTGAGCTTTTGCGGACGCATCCGGGTTTTCTGCGGGACCGCGGTCGGATCGGCTGGCTCGGCCATGAGAGCAAATTTGAATTTCGCAACATCCGCATCAAGGAACTGCCGGTCAAGGAACGCGACAACAAGCCGCCGAAGGGATTCGTTGCGTTATTCAACGGCAAAGATTTGACCGGCTGGAAGGGACTCGTCGAGGGACCGCCCGCGCGCGCGAAAATGTCCCCGGAAAAACTCGCCGCCGCCCAGGCCAAGGCCGACGAAAACATGCGCAAACATTGGAAGGTCGAGAATGGCGAAATCGTATTTGACGGCAAGGGCGAGAATCTCTGCACCTCCAAGGATTACGGCGATTTCGAGATGCTGGTG